>DASSPT010000102.1:0-8761 GCA_035699465.1 Gemmatimonadota bacterium | reverse complement strand
CAACAGCATGGATAGCAGAAATCCGAAGGTGACGGGAAAGAACCACCGCTCGAACCACTTCGGAACGCGCCGCTGCGTTCCCCGGTTGAGCAGCCGACCCAGCTCGCCGAAGAAGGCGAGCGGGCAGATTCGACGCCAGTTCGGAAATCCCATGACCACGATGGAAACAGGGAGGAGAGGGAGAAGCATCGTCCAGACCAACCGCGGCAGCGCGTCCGTCGTGAGGCCGATGGCGATCGCGGCTACGTATCCGACGACGAGCACGGCGCGGGTTCGTTGCTGCCAGGGAGCGGGCCCGACCGCTTTGGTGGCCACCCCTTGCTACCTCGCGCCCCTCAATCGTCCTCGGGCGAGAAGGTTCGAAGGCTGGTCAGGAAAGTCAGCAGCGACCGGCGGCTTTCCTCCGGCAGGGCGGCGAAGGCGTCCCGCGCCTCCTGCGCTTCGCTGCGACCCGGGTCACCTATCGGCGGGGGGTCGTCTTCACCATGGAGCCGAATCGCTTCTTCCAGAGTCCCCGCGCGGCCGTCATGGAGCCAGGGCCCGGTGTTCCCCACACCCCAGAGCTCCGGTGTGAGGAAGGCCGTCGGGGCGATCACGACGACCTCGCCATCCACCGTCGCGGGCTCGAAGTTCGCGGTGATGGAGACCTCGGGCACCGCGGCGTCCGCCAGGTGCCGCCCCATGCTATGACGCCTGAGGTCGCCGTACATCCGGATGATCGCTCCACCGTCGGCGTGGGCTTCCACCCGAGGAGGCTGCGAGTCGACCAGCACGTCGAAACGGAACGGCCGCTCGGGGTCGTACCCAGGATCCTTCTCCGCCAATCGGCGGTTGTAGTAGTTGCCGTTGCCGCGGAGCGTCGGCTCTTCGAACACCGTGTTCTCCAGCCGGAGCTCCGGCATGTGACAGGCGGCGCAGCCGATCTCTTCGAACGTCGTCCGACCTCTCCCGATCTCCGCCAGGACCGTTTCGTGGGGGCGGGCCACCATCCCTAGATCCGCCAGCCTCTCGATGGACTGAGGCGTTTCCTGGGCCGCGGTGTAGATCGTCATGGCCGTGACATCTCCCACCGACAACTCCCGGGTCACACCGTCGCCGTCGGGATCGGGATCGTATTCGCGTTCTGGCGGTGGAAACCAGATGAGCTCTTCGGCCAGCATCCCCATGAGGCCCGCGGATGCGCCGACGACCGGGCCGCGCACGGTCGCCACGTCTCCCTTCCAGCCGATCGGGCGCACGACCAGATCCGGATCCACACCTCGAACACCCGTCAGGTCATAGGTCACGTTGCCGCCGGGGTCCGCGGTCGCGACGATCGCTCCGTAGTCGATGCCTTTGGAGCGCAGGGCCCGCCGGACGGGAGTTCCCGGGTTGGCGGTCGCCTCCTGTTCCGCCTCGGCGCGTGCCGATTGCAGCTCTTCGGTGATCTCCTGTGCCAGGAGCTGCACGATCCCGTCACCGAACAGGGACGTGGTCGAACGGACGTTGAAGGGCGGGACCCCGTCGTTGTCGGGATCGCTCGCTCGATTCGTCGTCGCGAGGCCGGCGGAGGTCCCGACCGGCGCGTTGTGGCACTCGCCGCACGACTGGGACGAGATCATGCCGCCCGCTCCACCGCCGGCGGGAACCACGCTGAAGCGCGGAATCACCGTGCCGTCGGGCAACCGCGAGACACCCACTCCGTCCAGGCCGTTGAAGGGAGTATGGAAGAGGTCCGCTCCGGCTTCGAAGAGCTCTTCGAAGCTCATCTCACCCGCCGCGATGGCGCTCGATTCGAGGTGACCGCCTTCGAGCGGAAAGGCGGGCCGCTCCGACAGGCGAATGACGGGAAGATCCGGAACCGTGTCCGCAGTAGAGGTAGTATCCGCGCCGACGCCCGTGTCCGCGCTGACGCTCATCTCCGGTCTGGACGCGCAGCGCGCCATGGAGAGAAGCCCTAGCGCAACGAAAGCTCCAGCCGACAAAAGCCGGCGTCTCTTCGCGGTCAAGTTCGCTCTTCCTTCCTGCTTCCAAATGGGGGGGACGAATAGCGTTGCGAACTGCAACGTACAATCAGGGTAGGGTGTTCACCGTCAGTGTGTCAATGACTGATCGCTCCTCGCCAAAGGCGGCCGCAGGCTTCAGCGGTCGACCTCAACCAGTTTACGCACCGGCTAGCCGAACGTCCCATCCTTCCGCGATGGGAACGCCCTTGCCGCGGAGTTCCTCGACCGCGTCCGTGACGCTGTCGACCGCGAATGCCACGACGGCGTTGGGGTGCGTCTGCGGCATAGCTACGAGACCGATCGCCACGCCGCCGGCGTCGAGCTCCATGTAGCCTGAGGCGCGGGTGCCCCGCTCGCCGCGCTGGACCTCCACGTCCAGGCCCAGCACGTCCCGGTAGAACGCCTCGGACTTGTCCATGTCCGTGACGCTGAACGAAACGAAATCCACCGCCTTCGCCTTCATGAATGGCTCGCTTTCCGTCTCAACGTCGATCTCCTGTAACTGGCGCGCCCTGAGGGAGTCGAACCCCCAACCTTCGGATCCGAAGTCCGACGCTCTATCCAGTTGAGCTAAGGGCGCGCAATGCCTAGGATAGGTTGTCCGCCATCCCGCGGGCTAGCTTTCCGACCATAGGCTGGGGGGGCCGGCGACCGGCCTCCGTTCGGGTGTCTTCTCCGGAGGTCGAAATGGTGGAGTACACGCACTCCGTACGCGCCGAGCTGACCGTGCAGGAGCTCTCCCGCGCGGGGACGAGCCTGGACCTCAAGATCTACCGCGAAGGCGAGCAGATCGGAACCTTGATCATCGGCCGGGGATCCCTCTTCTGGCGCGGGGGAAAGCGGCAGAAGGTGAAGCAGATCGACTGGACGAGCTTCGCCGAGATGATGAACGAGAAGGTCTACGGCGAGAAGCGCATTTGAGGGTGGATCGCCGCGGTGCCCGACCGCGGGTGGCGCTGGAGACCGCCTTCCTCACGACCGGCCTTCCCGACGACGTGCGGCTCCCTGCGGCTGCATCCATGGCCGCGGCCGTGCGGGAGCGGGGCGCGGAGCCCGCGTTCGTCGCGGTGGTAAACGGACAGCCAGCGATCGGAATCGACGAGGGCGCCCTCGCGGAGCTCGCGCACTCCGCCTGCAAGCTCTCTACCCGCGACCTGGCCGTGGCGGCGGCGCGAGGAGAGAGCGGTGGGACGACGGTGGCGGCCACGCTGTTTCTCGCCCATCGCGAGGGAGTGGAGGTCGCGGCCACGGGCGGGATCGGCGGCGTCCATCCGAGCGGGACGCGGTTCGACGAGTCGGCGGACCTGGCGGAGCTGGGCCGTACGCCGATCACGCTCGTCTGCTCGGGAGCGAAGGCGATCCTCGATCTTCCCGCCACGCTCGAGCGGCTCGACACATTGAGCGTGACCGTTCTGGGATACGGAACCGATGAGCTGCCGGCCTTCTGGTCGGCGGAGAGCGGGCTGCCCCTGAAGGACGCGGTCGAGAACGCTGAGGAGGTTGCCACCGTTCTGCGCGAGGCACGAGCGCTGGGGCTTCCCGGCGCCGTACTGGTTTGCGTCCCGCCGCCGACCGAGGCCGCGCTCTCCCGCGAAGAGAGCGACCGCGCGGTCGCGCTCGCTCTGGAGGAGGCTGAGGCGCGAGGCGTGAGCGGATCGGCCTTGACCCCGTTCCTGCTGGGGCGCGTGGCCGAGATCACGGAGGGCCGTTCGCTTCGCGCCAACGTCGCGCTCTTAGAGAACAACGCCGCCGTCGCGGCGGAGATCGCGGTCGCGGCCGCAGGATGACAGGATGTCGACCGTCGGCGTAGCGCGGTCCCTGCGCTCGACCCCGCTCGGAATCGCGATCGCGGTTTCCGCCCTTCATGCTCTCAACGACGCCTACACGTCGTTCCTGCCGCCTCTCCTGCCGCGCATCATGGGGGAGCTCGATCTGTCGATCACGCTCGCCGCGGGCCTCATGACCGCGCTGGCGCTGGGGTCGTCCCTCGCCCAGCCGCTCATGGGCCGGATCGCCGATCGACGCGGCCGCCGGGCGCTCGTCGTCCTCGGCCCCATGACGACAGGGGTCTTCCTTTCCATGATGGGCATCGCGCCCGGATTCTGGATGCTCGTCCTCCTGCTCGCCTTCGGTGGTCTCGGAAGCGCGGCGTTCCACCCACCGGGTGCATCCCTGGCCGCCCGGGTAGGGCAGGGAGGTCGCAGCGGAATGCGCCACGCGATCTTCTCGTTCTGTGGCGCGGCCGGGCACGCGCTGGGTCCGGTGGCCGTCGTCTGGCTCGTCGCGCGCGTGGGGTTCGACGGCATGTGGATCGCCATGCTCCCGGTCCTCGTCCTGGGCTTCCTGCTCTGGTTCGTTCTGCCGCCGGGGACCTCCGACAGGATCGCCGAGCCCGGCCCCACCCTGCGGGACATGGGCCGGATCCTCCGCGGGCCGCTGGGACTGATCTTTGGGATCAGCTGCACGTCGGCGTTCCTCAACAGCCTGTTCCTGACCTTCATGCCCATCGTCATGTCGGCGCAGGGGATGAGCGAGGGGGAGGGGGCGGTCGTCCTCAGCCTGTATCTCGGAGGGCAAGCGGCGGGCACGCTCCCCGGCGGTTTCCTCGCCGACCGGGTGGACCGTCTGCAACTCCTGGCGATTCTGACCGGCGTCGCGTTCCCCCTCCACGCGCTCGCGTTCCTGCTGCCGGCCGGAGGGCCGCTATCGCTGGTCGTCGTCGTACTCGCGGGAGCGGTCAACATGGCGATTCTGCCGCCGATCGTGATCATGGCGCTCGAGCTCTCGCCGTCCTTCGGCTCCACCAGCTCGGGAATCGTCATGGGGTTGGCGTGGGCGACCGCGGCGCTGGCGGTGATTCCGGCCGGGATCGCAGGCGACTTGCTGGGTCCTCAGGCAGCCGCGATCGTCCTCACGCCGACCGTGCTCCTCGGCACCTGGTTCGCGCTGCGGCCGAAGCTCAGGCGACACTCGTGGCCCGTGATACCGGCGGCGGAGGGATCCTGACGACGCGCGTCAAGGTGTGCTGCATCGCGAGCGTCGAAGAAGCGCGGATGGCGATCGACGCCGGCGCGTCCGCTCTCGGCCTCGTATCCGAGATGCCGAGCGGTCCGGGCGTGATCCCCGAAGATCGGATCGCGGAGATCGCGGCGCTCGCGCCGCCCGGGGTGGCGACGTTCCTCCTTACCTGCCGCACGAATCCGGCCGAGATCGTGGCCCAGCGCGCCAGAACGGGCGTCGGCGTGCTCCAGCTCTGCGACGAGCCCGCCCCCGGGGCCCGCGTGGCCGTCCGCCAGGCGCTGCCGGGTGTCAAGATCGTCCAGGTGATTCACGTGCAGGGCGCGGAGTCGCTCGAAGCGGCTCGGGGCGCGGCTCCCGAGGTCGACGCGCTCCTCCTCGATTCGGGCCGGCCGGACCTCGCGGTCAAGGAGCTCGGGGGCACCGGTCGCGTGCACGACTGGGAGACGAGCCGGGCGATCCGCGAGGCGGTCGAGGTGCCGGTCTACCTGGCCGGGGGGCTCCATCCCGGCAACGTGGCCCGCGCGATCGAGGTGGTGCGCCCGTTCGGAGTCGATCTCTGCAGCGGCATCCGGGTCGACGGCCGGCTCGACAAGGGCCTTCTGCGGGATTTCATGCGGGAAGTTTCGAACGCTTCCTGACTCGGCGCATGTAAGCGCGACGACAACGCCGTGACGATCGATCGTCTAGCTTCGGCCGGATGACCTGGTCCAAGAGCTCTGTCCTCTACCCGCTGGCCGGTTTCGGCGCCGCCGCGCTCCTTTACGGAGCCTATGCCCTGACGACGGCCGAACCGACCGACGTCCTGCCCGATCGCGTGAGCCTCGAGGATCCTGACCGGTTCGACCTGGCCACGGTCCTGGCGGCCAACCTCGACGCGCCGCTTCTCGAAGGGAATCGTATCGAGCTGCTGGAGAACGGCGACGAGATCTTCCCGGCCATGCTGGGAGCCATCCGCGATGCACGGCAATCGATCAATTTGCTGACCTACATCTACTGGCAGGGTGCGATCGCGAGGGAGTTCGCGGCCGAGCTGGCCGCCGCCTGTCGCCGCGGCGTCGAGGTGCGGGTGTTGCTGGACGCCGTCGGATCCATTCCCATGGATGAGACCCTGGTGGAAGAAATGCGGGCGGCGGGCTGTCGCGTCGCTGTCTTCCGGCCGCCTCGCTGGAACGAGCTGAGGCGCATGAACGGTCGCACACATCGCAAGGTCATGGTGGTCGACGGGACCCGAGGGTTCACCGGCGGGGTCGGGATCGCCACGGAATGGACCGGGGACGCGGAGGACGAGAATCACTGGCGCGACGACCACTTCCTGATCGAAGGACCGTCCGTCCGCTACCTGCAAGGTGCGTTCGCGGAGAATTGGCGAGAGGCGTCCGGCGAAGCGCTGGCCGGCGCGCGCTTCTATCCGCCGATCGAGTCGACCGGCACGGCACGAGTGGTCACCGTGTTGGGGCAGCCGGGTGGCACCGTGTCTCCCGTCGCGTTCGTGTACTGGCTGTCGCTCCGACGAGCTCGCGAGCGCGTCTGGATATCGACGCCCTACTATGCCCCCGATCCCGACCTCCAGAAGTCAATAGAGGAGACTGCCCGACGGGGCGTAGAAGTGCTTCTCATCGTCCCCAACGATCTCAACGATTCCCGCCTGGTGCGATGGGCGAGCCGCATCCACTATCGGCCGCTCCTCGAGGCGGGAGTCCGGATCTTCGAGTACCAGCCCACGATGTTCCACGTAAAGGCCGTGATCGTCGACCGGGACTGGGCCATCGTCGGCTCGGCGAATTTCGACAATCGCTCGTTCGAGCTGAACTACGAGGTCGTGGTCGCGGGTGAGGACACGGTGCTGGTGGCCGATCTCGAGGGATCGATGCGCGCCGACATGCGCAGATCGAAGGAGATCACGTTGAAAGACGTTCAGGAATGGTCGATTCTCGAACGTGGCCGCGATCGACTGGCGTCGGCGCTACGCGAGCAGCTCTAGAGTGATCCCCTTCTAATCCGGCCAGGGCTCCCGGAGCCGGTCGAGGTCGCGCCGCTCGCGCTTGGTGGGGCGGCCCTTTCCACGATACGACGTCTGGGGCATGAGCTTCAGCTGGGCCTCGCGCTCCCGTCGCCGCGCGAGGCTCTCGGGGGTCTCATCGTAGAGCGCAGCCGCGGCCGCCGCCGTGCCACGGCGCTCTCCCAGTCCCCGGACGACCACGGTGCGCTCGATCGGCCCGCTCCGAACTCGCACGACGTCGCCGATCCGGACCTGGGCGCCCGTCTTCGGTCGCGCGTCGTTCAGCCGCACCTTGCCACCCTCGATCGCGACGGCCCCCTGGCTACGGGTCTTGTAGAACCGCGCTGCCCACAGCCAGCGATCGATGCGAGCGCTCGTCAGGGGCGGACCGGCTTTCACGACGCCTCGAAGTCCAGCTCGATCCGGATCGGCTGCGCCCCGTCGCTGGCGAACGAGTGTTCCACGTCGCGAATCAGCCGATCAAGATCGATCCCCATGACGACCGCGCCGGACTTTCCGGGTCCTGTGAGAACAGGCGCGGCTCGCGCGGCGCGGAGTCCTCGAACCGCGCGCGCCGCTTGACGCCGCGCAGCCTCCGGGTGTCCACGCCTGCGATTCAGGCACGCCGCCGACAGATGGACGAGCGACTGGACGAACCGAGCAGGCGCAGTGGTCCGACCCGCCGCATGCCAGAGCGACTCCAGCGCCTCGTGGCTCTCCCACCAGTACTCCGCGTTGAACAGGTCCACGGCCCACAGCCACTCGTCGATGCCCCGCCAATCCTCGAGCCGCCAGGCCTCCGGCACCTCGACCGCGACGCGGAAGGAATGGCCAAGGGGATCGCGGGTCGGGTGGGGAGTCTCACCGGGAACGAAGCGGTAGGGCGGGAGAGGGCGTGGGGAGTAACGCCGTGGCGATCCGGCCCCAAGCGCTTCACGCCCGCACATGCCCAGAGACTACCCATCCTCCCCATCTATGCCAAGATATGGATTGAAATGCCGGACCGCCGGGACAAGATTGCATGTAGCATGTCCGAAACAGGGGCTCTCCCCGCATCCACCCATCGTCTTGCCGCCGTCTGGTTCGCTGACATCGTCGGTTATACGGGAGTCTCCGCGCGCGACGAGCGCGCGGCTATGGCGCTCGTGTCGCTCCTTCAAGGGTGTGCGCGGCGGGCCGTGGGGGCTCATGGCGGTCGCCTGGTCAAGTTCATGGGGGACGAGGCGATGGCCGAGTTCGGAAGCACGGACGCGTCCGTCCGCGCTGCACTGGCACTGGTGACGGATTTCCAGGACCTGAGCGAGAAGAGCGGAACTCCCGCGCTCCTGCGGGTCGGCGTGCACGTCGGCGATGTCGTCAGCTCCGACGATGACATCTACGGCGACGGGGTGAATACGGCGAGCCGGATCCAGCGCGAAGCGCGGCCCGGAGAAGTTCTCGTGAGCGAGGAGGTCTGGCGCCATCTGAAGGGCCGGCCGGATTTCGCGATGGAGGACCGGGGTGAGCGAAATCTCCGCGGGTTGGAGGGGGTCCATCGGCTGTACGCTGTAAGCGTCATTTCGACAAAGAAAGGCGAGCGGCAGTCTGCGTCCAGTATCCCGGAGCCGTGGGCCATAGCCGTCCTTCCATTCGTCGACCTCAGCCCCGGACAGGACAATGAGTACTTCAGCGACGGAATAACCGAGGAGCTGATCCACTCGCTCTCCCGTGTGGAAGGTCTGCGCGTCGCCTCGAGGACTTCGTCCTACTCGTTCAA
>DASSPT010000101.1:0-4042 GCA_035699465.1 Gemmatimonadota bacterium | reverse complement strand
CCCCCCGTCGAGAAACCCGCAGCCCGCTCCGAACGTCCGCTCCCCGATCACGGTCGCCGCGCCGTTGTCCTTGAGCATTGCGACGAACGCCTCGGTCGCCGACGCGCTGCCCCCGTCGGCCAGGACGAAGAGGGGCCCGGTCCATACACCGGCCGGCACGTCGCGCCCGAACGGGGAGTAGAGCTCTTCGGCGAGGGACGGTTCGATCCCCGCCAGCGCTCCCGGCGGCAGCCAATCGAAAATGCCCGTAGCGTAGACGGGGGTCCGGAGGAGCTGGCTACAACCCGCTGCCCGACCCCGCCAGAGAGGCGAGCGGTCACAGGGCGCGCGCGCTTCGGCCAGGAGGCCGGCGAGGCGATCGCGGGCCTCCTCGAGGAGGGGACGGGACGGGGCCGGGACGCGCGGGTCCCCAAGAGCGGCCTGGACGGCGGCGAGACGCGCCTCGGTGGAAGCGACCGAGCGCGGATGGCGCACGGTAGCCGCGCGCATGGCCCGCAGCGGCAGCGCGCTGAAGATCCGGGTCACCGGGTCGACCCACTCGCTCCCGCCGCCGTTTCCGGTAACGTCCACGATCAGCGCCGCCACTCCCGCGCCCTCGAGCGAATCGACGCGGCGGACCACGCGGTTCGCGAGCGCGTCGCTCGCGCGGCGCCGGAAGTCCATCAGGCAGTCGTCGTCGCAGGGCTCACCGTGGCGCTCGGACTCCCACGTATCGACGCACTGCGCGCGGTAGCCGTTCTCCCCGAAGTGCTCGATCCGCAGGAGGCCCGCGCGGCGGCCGTCCGGCAGCTGGAAGGTCCCGGCGGGGAACGGCTCGTCGCCCGGCAGCTGCGACCAGCCGGGAAGGCGCCCGACGTCGAACTCGAAATCATGGTCCCGGTCCCGGTAGCCGAGCGCATCGCAGGCATCTTCGCCGGAGGCCCCCGCAGGGAGCGTCACGGACCCGGGCTCCTCGTCGGCGTCCTCGAAGAGCCGGAACGCCCAGGCGATCCAGGGGGGCCGCCGGCGCTCGATGCCGAAATGGGGATCGCGGAAGGCCTCGACGAAACGCTCGAGCGCGTCGGACGCGTCGCCGTCCGAGCCCGACGTGCGGATGGACTCCCGGGTCCGGCGGTCGAGCTCGGGGAGGTCGAGGCCGCGGTGCTCGACGTTCCACTCGAGGTTCGCGTAGACGAGCCCCATGTGGGCCTGGAGAGCGTCGAGGTCCTCGAGCCAGGGCTGGGGGCGATACCCACCGTCGCCCATCGCGCACGCCAGGGCGATGGCGACCGGGGCGAGCACGATTCCCACGCGGGCGCCGACCAAGGAACGGAATCCGCTCATCGGCGGGAATACGGTTCAGGGAGCGTCCCGGTTTCCCGGGTCAGGGGGCCGGCTGCTCCACCCTGGAGCTCAGCCACCCCTCGCGCAGACGGAGCTGTCGTTCGCTCGGCGCGTCCAGCGGCGCGATCGTCCACCGGAGATTGCCGCCGTCCCCGAGCGTGACCTGACGCTCGATCTCCCGCCCCATGCGCCGCACGGTCACTCTCACGGTGGCGCCCGGGGAGCGTACCGCGAGGAACGCGCCGACATCCGCCGAATCCACCTGCTGGCCGTCCAGCGACACGAGCACGTCGTCGCGCAGGATTCCAGCCGCCAGGGCGGGCGAGTCGGGAAGCACGCCGACGATCGTCACGTCGTCCGCCTGCATCCGAAGGCGCCAGCCGAAGGTGGCCGCCGGCGCGTCCGGCTGGGGGACCTGGCTCGCGTGGAGCCCCACGACCTCCAGCGTCTCGGCGTACGGGAGCTCGTCGGTGCCGGCCACGTACCGCGCGAAGAAGTCGTCCAGGGACCGGCCCGCCACTTCCTCCGCCGCCGCCTGGAAGCCGTCTTCCGGATAGCCGCGGCCTTGCTCGTAGTAGCGCTCCATGAGGAGCCGCATCACGTCGTCCAGGCCGCGCGCGCCGTCGGTGGCGTCCCGGATCGTCAGGTCGAGGATGAGCCCCAGGATCGAGCCCTTGAGGTAGAAGGAGACGTTGGAGTTCGGATTGCCGTCGCCGTACCCGCTGTGCCAGGCCGTCAGCGAGGACAGCTCGGCGCTCGTGACCAGCCGGCCGGGCGTGTTCTGGAGTGCGTTGATCGCGTTGGCGGTCTCCCGGTAGAACGCCTCCTCGTCGATCCACCCAGCGCGCCGCCGCAGAATGCTCTCGTAATACGACGTCACGCCTTCCGTGACCCAGTGCAGGCGCGTCAACTGCGGGGTCGAGTAGTCGTAGGGCCAGAGCGCGGCCGGCCGGGCGCGCTTGACGTTCCAGGCGTGGAAGAACTCGTGCGCCAGGATCGACAGGAACCCGTCGTAGAAGTCCCGGCCGGCGAAGGCGTTGTCCTGGATGACGTACGAGGCGCTCGACTCGTGCTCGACGGCGTGACCGAACGGGTAGGGGACGAGCTGGAACAGGTGCCAGTATTCGTCGAATGGCGCCGCGCCGAAGATCGCCACGGCTTCCTCGGTGATCCGCGCGACGTCCGCGAGGATTCGCTCCCGCGTGTACTCGCCCAGGTTCAACTCGCCCTGGACGACCCGGAACACGAGGTGGTAGGGGACGCCGTCCACCTCGTAATCCCACACGACGAGACCGGGCGCCGCGATCGTGGGCGAGTCGACCAGCCGATCGTAGTTCGGCGCGGAGAACGTGTGGCCGCCGCCGGCGACGGGAACGAGCTGGGTGGCGATCGTCCAATCCGCCGGGGCTTCGATCGTGAGCGTCACCGGTGCGGCCTTCCGGCCCTCGACCCATGGCAGGAGGTTCACCGGATTGAAATAGGCCGCGTCGGGAGTGAGGGTGGAGCTACCGGCGTCGAACGTGCGCGCATAGTACTCGTACGCGAGCGTCACCGAGGAAGCGGTCCCCGGCTCCACGCGCCACGAGTCGAGATCGATCCAGTCGACCGACAACGGATTCCCCTGCTCGTCGCTGGCGTGGACCCGCTGCACGTTGGCGGCGTAGTTCTGCACGATGTAACGGCCGGGTCGCCAGGCGGGCAGCGAGAAGACGATCGGCTCTCCCGTCGTTCTCGCGGTCACCGTCACCTCGTAGAGCTGGGAGGCGGGGTTCGACCAGCCGATCGTGTAGCGGATGCTGTCGGACATCGCGGGCTCCTGTGCAGAGACGGTATTCGCCGCGAGCGACGTCAGCGCGGCGAGGATCGCCATCCTATGGGACATCGAGACTCCTTTCAGACGAGGTCGTACTCGCGCCCGCGCTCGACCATGGTCGCGGCGCGGCCGCGCGACTCCAGCAGTCCGGCGAACGACTTCATGACCGGGGGCTCGCCGTGCACCAGCCACGCGTGGGCGTTTCCGGTGCCCTCGAGCCAGGCCAGCAGATCGTCCCTGTCGGCGTGCGCGGACAGACCCCCGATCGTGTGCACGCTCGCCCGGACGTCGATCTCCGTTCCGTAGATCCGCACGTGCCTGGCCCCGTCCACGAGGCGCCGTCCCAGCGTCCCCTCGGACTGATACCCGACGACGACGAGGCTGGCTTCCGGCTTGTGGAGCTGGTTTCGCAGATGGTGGAGTATGCGGCCACCGGTCATCATGCCCGAGCCCGCTACAATGATCGCGCAGCAGTCCAGATCGTTCAATTTCTTCGACTCCTCGGTCTCTACCGTGAACTTGAGCGTGGGGGGCTCGAACGGATCGCGTCCGGCGGCGAGATCGGCTGCGATCGGCTCCTTGAACTCGTTGGCGCCCTCCTGATACAGGCGGGTCATCTTCGCGGCCATCGGGGAATCGACGAAGACATCCACCTGGGGAATACCGCCTTCGCGCATCATCCTGTTGATGTGATAGAGCACGATCTGGGCGCGCTCCAGCGCGAAGCTCGGGATCATCACCACGCCGCCCGTCTCGACGCCCTTACGGATGACGCTGCGGAACTCCTCCAGCGTGTCGGCGAGGGAGCGGTGTGACCGGTCCGCGTAGGTCGATTCCACGATCACCGCGTCGCACTCGCGCGGCAGCTCGGCGTTCTTCTGGATGGAGCTCTCGCGGTTGCCCAGG
>DASSPT010000100.1:0-30551 GCA_035699465.1 Gemmatimonadota bacterium | reverse complement strand
TCCCGCCCACGGCTGTGAATCCCCAGGGTATCGCTTTCCGTCCCGACGGCAATGCCTTCCTGGTGGTCGGCAGCCGCGTGGACTCGCCGAGCACGTTCCCTGCCGAGCTCACCGTGTACCTCTACCGATAACCCCGAATGGAGCGCCGCGTGAAACTAAGCATCAGCCGTCAGGCCAGTGGTCTGATCCTGTTCGCACTTGCCTTGCAAGCCAGCAGCCGATTGAGCCGGATTCCGCCAGCCAGCAACGTGGGATCGAGATCAGCGGAACAGCCCCGGATGATCAGCCCCCCGAAGAGGAGATCCTGGGGAGTGTCTTCTCCAACTCGAACGAAATTCCGTCAACCTCACGCGAATACACTGTCCGCCTGACGCAGATTGGCTCGGGGGCTTGCATCTTCCGTGCGAATGCTTCCTCGATGTGCCTCGGATCGAATACCATCCCCGTCATGCCGAGGGGATCGAGGCCCCTCAAGCCTGCTCCGATGTGGGGCTGGTTCAATAACCTGGATACGGACAACAATCCCTGTCGTTCTGGCGTGGCCGATAAGTCCGAGCGGCACGATCTCAACCACAATCAGATTCCCGATGATGGAGGAATCGTAGAACAGCATTGCGTGACACCCGGACGGTATAGGGTCGAAATCCTTCGAAACGGCGGCGTCATCCGTACGAGAGTTGTCGACCACTTCCGGGTAAGTGGGACGCTCAACCTCAAGGACATAGAGAGCCCCTCCGGAAACAGCGCTAGTGATGCGTTCGTGCACACCGAGGTTTCCACGACTGTCCCGGTCTCGAACAACATTCTGGCGATCGATAACCCAGAAACGTCGACAGCGTTCGCACCTGGCGACACCGTCGTACACAGCAACATTCGGGTGCGGTTCGACTCCAGGGCAACGACGACTTGGAGCGGCGACAATCGCGGGCCGCTGATGAACCGTGTGTACTTTGATCTGGCGGCGGGCACTATCGACCGGACCGAATACTGGAATCCGGACCGGGTGATCCGGACGAGGCCTTATTCCATCGGGACCTTTACCCAGAGGACATTCAGAACCAAGACCGAGATCACTACACCCTCCGATCCGACCGGCGATACGAATCGCAACTCTCCTGAGCGTAGAATCGTCGTCGAGTCCGCTGTCTCAACGGTGACTGTTTCCCCCTCCTCTGCCTCCATCACGACCCAGAATGGGACCGTAAGTCTCACAGCCACGCTGCGGGATGCGAACGGGAATATCCTGACCGGCCGCACCGTCAGCTGGTCGAGCAGTAACACAAGCGTCGCCACCGTATCGGGCAGCGGCACCAGCGCCACGGTGACCGGCACTGGAGAGGGCACGGCCACGATTACGGCCAGCTCCGAGGGAAAGAGCGGCTTGTCTACGATCACCGTGAGCTTCGGCACAGACAACGCCGCTGCGGCAGGCAATACGCTTCCCACGTCGTTTGAGAATGGAAGTGCGGTCAGCGTGACCGTTTCGATGAACAACAATGGCCAGTCGACTTGGACGAGTACTGGCGGATATGCGCTTGACCTTTCTCGCGACCAGAGTGTCTGGGCCGTGAGCCCGCCTTCGATTGGTGCAACCGGTGTGACGCCTGGAGCGACGAGGTCATTCGCTTTCACGCTGCGGACGGACGATCCGTCGCGCCGGGGTGTAACGGCGTGCTTCTTCCAGATGCGGCGCAGCGTGAACTTCTTCGGCGCGGAGAACGGCAAGGACATCAACGTGACGGGGCCAAAGATCGTCGGCGGCGGCGCCGAGGCCCTGATCGGTGAGGGCATCGCGTCGCTCGGGTTCGACCCCGCGCAACTGTGGCTTCAGAACGCCACCGACGATGGCACGACGCGGATCCCGCTGGACGCGGCGGCGTTCCGCCAAACGGATGTCGTGAGCCTCTCGTACGCCTACGCGCACGACGTGCCGCGATCGATCGACGTGGTGTTCAAGTACGTCTACGATCCTACGGTCTTCGAGCCTCTGCCCATCGAGGGCGGTGTGTCCGGTGTGACGATCCAGGCGGGCGCTGGCGGGCCGGGGGAGTACTGGGTTCGATTCACGGGGACCGTGCCAGAGGGCAATGGCCTGATCGCCGGATTGCCGTTCCGGCTGCTCCCGGGTGCCAGGGCTCCCAGGGAGAGTACGGCAACGCTCACGATCTACCAGATCCAGAACTAAGGGAACAGGGCCGGGCGGCGGGAGGCCCCACCCGGCATCAGCCTCGCATATACGGCTCCGGCGAGAGGAGTCGGCCAGAGGGTTTGATCCGGCGACGATCCGGCTGTCTATCCAAGATCGGGCTCGCCGCTGTGAGATAGCAGGCTGATCGGCTGCCAGCCGTCGCGCCGCGCGGTTGGCCGGCATGATCGGCGCGCGTAGAATCGGTCCATGCGGCTTGGCGACCACGTGGTCTACTCCCCGCGCGCGTGGGCCGACATCGGACCGCACGTCTTCCCCATGGAAAAGTATGAAGGGGTCTACCGCCGCCTGGTGGAGGAGGACGGCCTGCGGGACGCCCTCCGGCCCGAGCCGTCGCCACGGGAGGAGCTTCTCCGGGTCCACGCCGCCGCGTACCTCGACGACCTGGACGGCGGAGTGCACACCTGGCGCACGGCCGCCAGCGAGCTCCCCCTCTCGGCCGAGATCGCGGAATTCTTCCGGCTCGCCTGCGGCGGGACCGTGCTGGCCGCGCGGACGGCCCTGGAGCGCGGGTGGGGGGTGCATCTGGGCGGCGGGTTTCATCATGCCTTCGAGGAGCGGGCGGAGGGGTTCTGCTACTTGAACGACCTGGCGGTAGCCGCCCGCGCGGTCCAGGCGGACGGAAGAGGGGAACGGGTGGCGGTGGTGGACCTGGACGTGCATCAGGGGAATGGAACGGCGGCGATCTTTCGTGGCGACCCGACCGTCTACACGTTCTCGGTCCACCAGGAGGACAACTACCCGGTCAAGGAGCCGAGCGACCGGGACATCGGCCTGGTTTCCTACGACCACCGACGGGCCGGGTCGCCGTGGGTCGAGGACGATCTCTACCTGGAGATCCTCGAGTCGGCGATGCCCGAAGTGCTCGACCGGGCCCGCCCGGACCTGGTCCTCTACCAGGCGGGCGCCGACCCCTACCGGTTCGACCAGCTGGGCGGCTTCCGCCTGACGCGGGAGGGGCTCGAGCGGCGGGACGAGATCGTGTTCTCGGCTTCTCGCGAACGCGGTATCCCGGTCGCGACGACGTTGGGCGGCGGCTACGCGATCGACGTCGAGGATACGATCGCGATCCACCTGGCGACCGTGCGAGCTGCCGGGCGCGTGCTCGGAGAACCCGCGTGACCCTGACGGGCGCGGACGGGAAGACCCCCTTCTGGTCGGCGTTTCGAAACCCGGGGTACCGCACCTTCTGGATCGGCGCCTTCGTCTCCAACATCGGCGCCTGGATGCAGATCGTGGCGCAGGGATGGCTGGTCCTGGAGCTGACCGACTCGGCCTTCATGCTCGGGCTGGTGGGGTTCGCGGGGTCGCTTCCTTGGCTGGTGCTCCTCCTGGTCGGCGGGGTCTACGCCGACCGCCTCGACCGGCGCCGGCTCCTGATCCGGGCCAACCTGGGCATGATGGCGTGCGCGGCGGTCCTGACCGCGCTGACGTGGACCGGCACCGTCCGGATCTGGCACGTGTTCGCGCTCTCCTTGGCGAGCGGCTCGGCGATCGCGCTCGCCGCGCCCGCCTTCCAGGCGTTCCTCCACGACCTCGTCGGTCGTCGCGACCTCCAGAACGCGATCGCCCTCAACTCGGCCCAGTTCAATCTGTCGCGGATCGTCGGCCCGAGCCTGGCAGGCCTGACGCTCGGCGCGATCGGAGTGGCGGGGTGTTTCGGGGTCAACACGCTCTCGTACCTGGGGGCGATCGTCGCGCTCTTGCTCATCCGAGTTCCCTCGCGCCCGGTCCCGGAACCGGGTCCGGTGTGGGACAGTATCGTCGAGGGGTTCCGGTACGTTCGCGCTCGACCGCGGATCCTGGCGCTCCTGTCGATCGCCGCCCTCATCAGTCTGCTCGCGATGCCGTACGCCACGCTGCTTCCCATCGTGGCCCGTGACGGCCTGGGGCTCGACGCGTCCGGACTCGGGTGGCTGTTCGCGGTCGGGGGCGGGGGAGCGGTTTGCGGGGCCCTCTCGATCGCGTTCGGGCACCTGCTGCCGGCGCGCGGCCCGTGGCTCCTGGGCTGCGCGATCGCGACCGGCCTCGCCACGATGACGCTCGGCCTCGCCGGCACGCCGGTCGTCGCCGCGGCCGCGCTGGTCGCGATCGGCTTCTCCGCGACGAGCGCGGTGGCGCTCACGAACACCCTGCTCCAGGAGCTGGTCGACGACGCCATGCGCGGCCGGGTGCTGAGCATGTTCGGCCTCGCGTTCATGGGGACCTTCCCCGTGGCGAACCTCCTCGCGGGGACGCTGGCGGGGCTGACCTCGGCGTCCGTGACGCTCGCCATGACCGGCGCGCTCCTCGCGATCGTCGTCGTCGGGATCGCATGGACGCGTCCGCGCCTGAGGGCCATCGAATGAGTGGCAAGGCGCGGTGGGCGGGAATCGTCGCCGTCTCGTTCATCTGGGGATCGACGTGGCTGGCGATCAAGATCGGGCTGGGCTCGATGCCGCCCTTCCTATCGGCGGGAATGCGCTTCGCCATCGCGGCGGGGGTCCTGTCGGCGCTCGCATGGGCGGGCGGCGTCCCGACGCCGCGCGACGGCCGGACGCACGCGGGCCTGCTCGCACTGGGGTTTCTCAACTTCGTCGTGAACTACGGCGTCGTGTACTGGGGCGAGCAGTTCGTGTCGTCGGGTCTGACGGCCGTCCTCTTCGCCACCTATCCGCTCTTCGTGCTCCTGATCGCGCACTTCACGATCCGGGCCGAGCGCATCACGGCGCGGAAAGTGGGCGGAGTGGTGCTTGGATTCGCCGGCGTGGGCGTGATCTTCAGCTCGGATCTGGCGCTGGAAGATTCGCGCGCCACGCTCGCCGCAGCCGTCATCCTGATCTCTCCCGTGGCGTCGGCGGTGACGAGTGTGGCGATCAAGAGGTGGGGGCACGACCTGCACCCCTACACGCTGACCGCGCTCCCCATGGCGTACGGCGCAGTCGCCCTGACGGCGATCGGGCTCGCCGTCGAGAGCCCGCGCTCCATCGAGTGGAGCTCGGTCTCGATCGGGGCGCTCCTCTACCTCGCGTTGTTCGGGTCGGTGGTCGCGTTCGTGGTCTACTACCGGCTTCTCAAGGTGGTGCCGGTGAGCCTGCTGGCGCTCGTCTCCTACGCGTTTCCGATCGTGGCCGTGGCGCTCGGCTGGCTGGTGCTGGACGAGGCGCTCTCGGGCTCGACGCTCGCCGGGGCCGGGATGGTGCTCGTCGGGATCGCGCTCGCGACGTGGCGCCGAAGTAGCGCCGCGCCCCGGGGTGGTGCGGTTACCGGAGCCAGTCCGAAGGGTCGCCCGACTCCCACTTGACCCACTCGAAGACCGTGCGGCATCCGCGGCAGTAGAACTGCCGCGACATCAGCGAGCCGCCGAATGCGGCCTCGAGCTCGACGTCGCTCGCGCCGCAGTGCGGGCAGCGGACCGCGGGCGATGGCTCGCCCCGCGACGGCTCGCCGCGGGAAGAATCCCTCCCGGCGTCGTCAGGCGGACTTGAAGGCGACGTTCTTCGTGCCACGGAGCTCGTCCAGCATGCCCTGATCCGGCCCCCCCGCGGAGAGCCTCCTCCGCTCCGCGTCCCAGTCGGCCCAGTTGAGGGGCTCGATCAGCGACCAGCCGTCGCCCTCCCGCCGGAGGCCGACCGCGGCCGGGTCCGCGAGGAGCCCCGCGATCCGCGCGAAGAGCCGCCCGCGGAGCGCCTCGTCGTCCGCGGTCCGCGCCCCCGACCGCACGAGGTCTTCGTCGTGGCCGGCCGGGCCGAAGAAGGCCGCCACGTCACGGAGCGCCCGCTCGAGGGCCCGGGCCAGGGCATCCCGCGGAGCGGCTTCCCCCGACTCGATCACCCGCACCCACCCCTCGGCGTGCTCGGTGTGGAACCGCTCCTCGAGGAGCATCTTGGGGACGGCCCGCGCGAGCGGCTGGTAATCGCCGTCCTCGAAGGAGCTCAGCAACAGGGAGAGCGCTAGGTCGACCACCGCGTTCGCCGCCACGAGCTCGGCCCAGCTCTCGAGGGGATGGTCGAGGAAGGCGATCGAAGCGAAGGCGTCGGGCGGCCGCTGGTCGGCCAGCGGATCGATCTCGAGTTCGAACTCGCGTTTGAGGATTCCGTTCAGGAGCCGCGTGTGGCCGAACTCCTCCTGCGCCATCGAGCAGGCGGCGATGCCGGCCTCGATCGCCGGCGGGCCGAACGTCCACTCGCCGTAGTGGTAGCCCAGCAGGAGCTTGGTGTCGCTGAGGGCCACGAGCGTCGAGCGGAGCTCGGCGTCGCGGGGCACGGGATCCCCGCTCATGGCGTCCCGTCCTCGGTGGAGACGGCTTCCGCCTGATCCGGGTGCGCGGACACGATCGCGTCCCGGGGAGCGACCCACATCTCGGCCCAGTCCTCCTCGTCGTAGATACGCCACGCGTAGACGCGCGCGAGCTCGATCCCCGGGGCGTTGAGCGTGCCGATGTGGGACATGGGATCGCCGGGCGCGATACGGGCGAAGACCTCGAAGACCGGCTCCTGCCGCGCCATCAGAGCGCGAGCCCGAAGGCGCTGAGGAGCGTTCGGCCCCTCGTCGTGAGCCGGTCCTTGGTCCAGGGGGGAGACCAGACGACCTCGAGCTGGACGCGTTCGATTCCCGGGAGCGCGGCCACCGCCTCGCGGACGTCGCCCAGGATCATGTCCATGGCGGGGCAGCCGATGGAGGTGAACGTGAGGTCGATCTCCGCTACTCGGTCCCTCACTTCCACTCGATAGACCATCCCCATGTCGACGAGAGAGACCGGCATCTCGGGGTCGGTGATCCCCGAGAGGGCCTCCCAGACGCGATTCTCGAGAGCGGCTGTCACCAGGGGGAATCTACGCGCGGTCCCCGTTGCCCGACACGCGGAACAGGGAGGACGAGCGGCCCTGGATCATCTCGGTGTATCGCTCGTTCATTGGGCCGCGCGCGCGCCAGCGGTCCCACACCTGGTCCCACGTGATGGGCCGGTCGAAGAGCCAGCGCTTGGCGTCCGGGTCGAACTCGCAGGGCAGCTCGTACTCGAGCTCCCACTGGCCGGTCGCCTCGTCGAGATGCGCGGGGACCGTGACGCCGACCTCGTCGCAGAGGGGAACGACGGACGCCATCCAGGTCTGGCGCAGCTGGTCGTTCGTCTTGCCCTTGAGTCGATATTCCAGTTGTCCCGAGTGGTGCTTCAGCTCGTCGGGAAGCCCGAACCATTCGATCCCGGTCGGGAACATCCAGTCGACGGCCCGCTGGAGCATCTCCTTGACCTCGCCGCCCGCTTTCGCGAGACGGCGCATCCAGGACTCCCCGTGCCGGAGGTGGAAATACTCCTCCTTGTCGACCTTGACGAGCGCCCTCTTGAGCGGCCCGTAGGAGGTGTTCTGGTGCACGTCGGAGAGGAGCACGATGCCGGCGCGGTCGAACAGGCCGTTGGCCACGGCCATCTCGGCCCAGTTCTCGAGCGGCTGGTCGAACCCGTACGGATTCTTGAACTCGTGCGGCTGGCGGCCGAAGACGAGCCACTCCTTGTCCTCCCCGAGATCTTCCAGCAGCCGGTACGCGATGTTCGCGTGTCCGAGCTCGTCCTGGATCACCGCGCTGACGGCGATGCGGCTGGAGATCGTGGGCGCATCCTTGGCGGCGAGATAGTAGGCGGGCGCGCTCATGAGCTCGGTGTCGCCCTGAACGAGCATCTGGGTCTTGAGCGCCTTGTGGTACCCCGGCGTCATGTCGTCCATCGACTCGACGACGAAGCCGTTCGCGATGCGCTCCTTGAGCGCGGCGTCCTGAGCGGCGTCGAGCATCAGCGGATCTCCCGGGGCGGTCGCGGCGGATTCACGTGCCGGAGGTCCAGATCGCAGCGTCGACCTTGACCCAACCCGCCCCTCGGTCCGGATGCGGCATGACGGTCAGGTCCACGTAGGACTCGCCCTGCGTGGCGTGAAGCGTCCGCGTGTCGTCGGTGTGGCCTTCGCTCGACACCTGCCACCCCGCATCCGTCAGCGCCTGCCGGTACCAGCCGTAGCTCTCGTCCGAATCCGCCTGGGAGGCGAGCGAGACCTCGCTGTACGCGCCGCCCGCGTCGGGAGCGGTGGACGCGGAGGTCACGGTGCTGGAGGGCGGGATCGGAAAATCGGGCGGAAAGTCGGCGGGCAACTCGACCGGCGCGACCTCGGCCTCGGCGGTGTCGGGCTCCGCATTGACCGTATCCGTGGTGACGAGGGTATCGGCGACCTCCGCCGGCCCTTGCTCGGAGTTGCCGCATCCGGCCGCCAGAGCCAAGGTCATGGCCATGACGGAGAGCAGAAGAGGCTTGCGCATGGGCGGCGAGCGTACCCACGGCCGTGGTGCCCGTCAAGCCCCGCCCGACCTGTGGACGATCGGGCATTCCACGCTGACGCTCGAGGCCTTCCTCGGCTTGCTGCGGGATGCCGGCGTCGCGGGCATCGCCGACGTGCGCCGCTATCCGGCCTCGCGGCGGAACCCCCAGTTCAACCGCGAGACGCTGGCCGCCTTCCTCGACGCGAGAGGGATCGCGTACCGGTGGTTCGAGGAGCTGGGTGGCCGCCGCAGCGGAGCCACCCACGGGCCGTCGCCCAATCTGGGTATCGAGAACGTGGGATTCCGCGCCTACGCCGATTACACCGCGACACAAACCTTCCGGTCGGCGCTCGAGGAGCTCGTCGCATGGGCCGCGGAGCGGCCGACCGCGGTCCTCTGCGCCGAGGCCCTCTGGTGGCGCTGCCACCGGCGTCTGATCGCGGACCAGTGGGTGGACCGCGGCGGGGACGCCGTCCACATCCACGGCAACGGGAAGCTGGAACCTCACAGATTGTGGGAGCTGGCGCGTCGCGAGGCGGGTGGCCTTGTTTATCCGCCCGAACAGGGCGAGCTTGGTCTGAGCCCCCCGCCGCGAACGCGTTGAACCCCCATCGAGGTCCCATGACGATCCGCCCGCTCAGGACGATCGCGTTCATCGGTGTGTGCGCCGCCTCGCTGCCCGGGTCGACGGCCGCGCAGGAGGCGCTCGGCCTATGGGCGCCGAATCCCGGACCTCTGGTGGCGGAGATCCAGGCCGGCATCGACGACTACTACGCCTTCGACTACGCCGGCGCACTGGCTCGCTTCGATCGCGTGATCGCGGCCGTGCCCGAGCATCCGGTGGGATACTTCCTCAAAGCCGAGGCGAACTGGTGGCTGTTCCTCAACGACCGCCAGAACGACGCCGCCCGCCGCGAGCTGGAGCGCTGGCTCGGCCAGGCCATCTCCCGTGCCGAGGAGCGCCTGGAGGCGCACCCCGACGACGTCGAGACGCTCTTCATTCTGGGGAGCGCGTACGGCCGGCGGGGAATGCTGGCGGGCACCGGGCGGGACGCCTGGAGCGCGGCGCGCGACGCCCAGCGCGCGAAGGGGAGGCTCGACCGGGTTCAGGAGCTGGCACCCGGCAACGTCGACGCGGTGGCCGCGGAGGGGCTCTACCAGTACTACGTCGGCACGTTCGGCTCGGTCACCCGCACGGCCTCGCGCCTGCTCTTCGGCCTGAGCGGAAACCGGCAGGCCGGCCTGCGGGCACTGGACACCGCCAGGCGCAGAGGCACGTATACCCGCACGGAGGCCGGCTTCTTCCAGGGCCTCTTCTACCTGCAGTACGAAAACCGGCCCTCCGCCGCGCAGCCGATCCTCGACATGCTCCGGGATCGTTACCCGCAGAACCTGTATTTCGCCACCATGTCCGCGTACGCGCGCCAGCGGCAGCGCAGGTTCGATGCCGCGCGGCCGATCTACGAGTCGGTCCTAAGGAAGCTCAGCGGGACTCGGGTCTACGGGCGGGAAGGGGAGAGCATCACGCGGCTCTTGTACGGCCAGACGATGATGGCCCTCGGGGCCTACGACGCGGCGGAGGAGCAGTTCGTGCGAGTCGTCCAGCTCCGCGCCGCCGAGTCGGACGCGTACCCTCACGCATACCTGTTCCTCGGGCGACTCGCCGATCTGGCCGGCAGCCGGGACGTCGCCGAGACCTACTACCGGAAGGTCCTGACCCTGTCCGACGCGGCTGGCTCGCGCGAAGCGGCCGAACGGTACCTGAAGCGGCCGTTCGTGGAGACGGAGGTCGCGGCGCTCGTCGGTGGTCCTTCGCGGGCGCGCTGAGCCCTGGGCTACTCGATCGTCCAGGCCTGCGGCTGGTCGGTGAGCGTGACGGTGGTCTCGCGGGAGTGCGTATCCGCCTCGTCGGAAGCGACGAGCGTCACGTTCTCTCCTGGCGAAGCCGCCAGCGTGAAGCTCTGCTCACCGCCCGCCGGGACGATTCCCAGCTCGGTCTCTCCGCCGCCTTCGTACTGGATCGTGACGACCATCGCATGGGGCATCGGATTGGTGATGACCGCCTCGGTCGTCGAGGACTGCCCGGGCTCGAGGCCGGTCGAGACGGGAGCGTCGGAAGCGCCCTCCCCGGCAGCCGTGGCGACCGTGTCGGCGGGAGCGTCGTCGTCGCCTTCCTCACCCGCGCAGGCGGCGCCGAGCATCGTCAGGGCGGCGGCGAACGGAACCACGAGCGAAAGGCGGCTGGCTGAGGTGCGCATGGGGGACCTCCTTGGCTAAGATCGTTTCCGCCGGCGTGTCAGGACCGGTAGGCGCCCGACGGACGCGGGCGACAAGATGCACGTGACGGACGCCCTCTGACCATACCCGCGCGGGGGAGTGCGATGGAAATCCTGTTCGTGATGGACCCGATCGAGGTCCTGATCGTGGAGACCGAGACCTCCCTGCTGCTGATCGGAGAGGCCGGCCGGCGAGGGCACCGCTGCGCGATGGCCCATCTCGCAGATCTCTACCTCGCGGGCAGGACCGCCCGCGCGCGGACCCGGCCGATCACCGTCGAGGAGGACACGCGTCCCCATGCGCGGATCGGCCCCGACGAGGACCGGGCGCTCGACAGCTTCGATCTCGTCATGATGCGGAAAGACCCACCGGTCGACGTCGACTACCTCAATTCCCTCATGATCCTGGAGCCGGCCGCGGAGATCGTGCCGGTGGTCAACGACCCCGCCGGTTTGCGCGGCTCGAACGAGAAGCTCCTGCCGCTCGAGCTCCCCGGCGCGGCGGCGCCGTCGGTGGTGAGCGCGGATCCCCGGGTGGTGGCGGAGTTCGTCCGGGAGCACGAGGACGTGGTCGTCAAGCCGCTCAACGAATTCAGCGGGCACGGAATCGTGCGCTACTCGACGCGCGACTCCGACCTCGACGCGGAGTCGGTGGGGGGGCTCGCGACCCACGAGGGGCGCCACGTCCTCGTGCAGCGGTTTCTGCCGGAGGTCGTCAACGGCGACAAGCGGGTGCTCGTGATCGAGGGCGAGCCTCTGGGGTGGGTGAACCGGCTTCCGCGGGCCGGCTCGTTTCGGGCTAACATCCACCAGGGAGCGCGGGTGGAGGCCACGGAGCTCACCAGGCGCGAGCGGGAGCTGATCGAAGCGTTCGCGCCGATCCTGGCGGCGAGGGGCCTCGCGCTCTCCGGCTTCGACTTCATCGGGGAGTACGTGACGGAGATCAACGTCACGAGCCCGTCCGCGCTCCGGCAGATCAACCAGGTGATGGGAGAGATGCTCGAGCGCAGGCTCATGGACTGGATGGAAGAGCGGGCCGCGCGGGGCGTGCGGGTGAAGGCATGAGCCGGCGCGCCGTCGTCTGGTTCGGCGTGGCCGCCGCCACGTGGGCGATCGGATGCGGCGGGAGCGGCCCGACGTCGCCACCCCCCTCGGGCGATCTCGACGAGGACGGTCTGGCGGACCTCGAGGAGGAAGCGCTCCTCGAGCAGTTCCAGCCGGTCTGGGATTTCGACGAGTCCGAAACGCTGTTTCCCATCTCTCTAGCGGAGTGGGCGGGCCTCGGCGAGCGGATCGAGGACACGGTCGGCTCGGAATCGGCTCCCTACTCCGACATCGCGAGCCTTCTGGCCGCCGTTCAGGCACTGCCGGAGGGGGTCATGGTAACGGCGGAGGAGCCGTATGGCGGGCTGCCGCCGTGCGGCGGGGGGGCGCCGTGCAACGACGCCCCCGTGTTCGTCGAGGCGATCCCGGTCGGATTCTCGCTGAACGGTCGCGACGACCTGGTCTGGCTCCAGTACTGGCTCTTCTACCAGTACGACCTGAAGCAGGCACTGCCGGGCTCTCAGGTCCGTTCCCAGCACCACGGCGACTGGGAGCACGTCTGCGTTCTCGTCTCGCTGGACGATCTAGGCGATCGCGACGCGGCGCCCGTCAGCCTGCACTACCACGCGCACGGCGGGCTCGAGGTCCACGGCGGAGCGTCGGCCTGGCACGAGGACGACGTCGGGGCTTTCCATCCGCGCGTCTACGTCGAGGCGGGCGGCCACGCGTCGTATCGCGACGCGGGAGAGACGCTGCTGGGGCCCCACGAGGGAGGTCGGATCGACCCCGACGGCCTATCCCACGCGCTCGTGTTCCTCCGGCCTCATGCCACCAACCGGAGCGATTCCGCGGACGAGATCGTGGGCGGATTTCGCGGACGCTGGGGTCAGACGGATGGGGACAACGGGGAGAGCCCGATCGGGCCGCTCCAGTTCAACCAGCCGTGTGACCACGACTGGACGGAGACACCGGGGCTCTCCGACTGGCTGCCCCCCTGTTCTACGTGACAGAGCGTGGAAGCAACGGGGCGCGCAGCCTGACTCACATTCGCCGGGCGCCTATTCGCCGAACAGGAACGATACCCCGCCGGAGATCTCGAAGTTGTTCGTGGGGTCGTCGTCGCGGCCCCACCAGATGATGTTGTCCCGCAACTCGGCGCGAATCCCCCAGCTGGGGTCGGCCGGACGGTCGAACCACTTGATCCCCAATGCCAGAGGCACCAGGAAGTCCGTTTCGGAGTCCTCGGCATTCTCCGGCACGTCGCTCAGCTTCGTCGTGGCGGCGCCCAGCCCGGCCCCGGCGAAGAACCGGGTGGTGCTCTGCGAAGAGAAGTTGTACTCGACTCCGCCGCTGTAGAGGTAGGTGTTGATGTCGATGTCCTGATTCCCGAACCGGATCTCGTTGCGCGGCACCCAGTCGAAGCTGCCGCCGAAGCTCCAGCCGCTCAGGAGATTGACGAGAATCCGCGCGCCGAGCATGAGTTCGGTGTCGTCGTTCTGCAACTGATCGGGGAAGAACGCACCAGCGTGTACGTTGAGCTCCCAGGGGCGGATGTAGCGGCCCTGCGCATGCGCCGACTTCGCACCGGCCAGGGTGGCGATCACGGCGATCGCGACGATCCATCGGCGATTTTTCATCCCCACCTCCTCACGGTTTCCGCGGCCTTCGACGAGTACCCGTCCCTGCGTGGTCGGGTTCCGCACTGGAGTCCGATTACCCTCCAAGGACGAGGGACAATCCGATGGCCAGCGACCAGTCGTTGCTGACCTTGGTCTCCTCCTCGTCCTTGTAGACGACCCGATCGCGGATCTCGAGCGTGGCGCCCCAGGATGCGTCTTCCTTGTCGTTCAGCCATCGCACCCCGACCCCGAGCGGCACCATGATGTCGGACTCGTCCTCGACCCCGAGATCCTCGAGCTCTTCACTGGGCTGGAACTTCGCGATGCCCGCGCCGATCAGGCCGTAGAACTGGGCCTGCGTGACCGACGGGAAGCCGTAATGGAGTTCCGCGCTGTAGTACCATAGCGCGGCGGACTCGCCATCCTCGTCGTCTTCCTCGTCGACGTCGACGGTGGTGGGGACCCAGTCGACCGTGCCGCCCAGCGAGATCCCGGAGCCGACGTGGACCAGAGCGGTGCCACCCGCGAACGGCTCGTTGGTCTCGAGCTCGTCGAGGAACGCGACTCCGCCGTGGACGTTGACCTCGAGTCCGGACAGATCGAGCCGGTCCTGGGCAGCGGCTTCGCCGACCGCGGTCGGGACGAGCGCCAGGGCGATCAGCCATGCGGAAACATGCCTGTACATCGTTGTGGACCCCCCGATGAGGACGACGGTGGATGGCCGCGCGACCCGGCCGGACGGTCGCTAACATAGGTGGGGCGGGGCGTGAAAAAAAGAGCGCCCGGCGGGGAAGCCGGGCGCTCGGTCATACTGTAGGGCTAGGACAGGCCGAAAGTTCCGTTAGCTGCCGAAGAAGAACGAGATGCCGCCCGAGAGCTCCACGTTGTGCGTGGCCTCGGTGTCCTCGTCGCCCTCTTCGTCATCGAAGACGTCGGTCAGCATGATCATGTTGTCCCGGATCTCGGTCCGGATGCCCCAGCGGTTGCTCTGGGAGAACCACTTGATGCCCCCGCCGAAGGGGATCATGAGATCGGTCGAGCTGTCGATCTCGTCCTCGTCATCGGGCAGGTCGCTGAAGGTCGTGGTCGCGGCGCCGACTCCGGCCGCCACGAACGGGTGAATGCGCGCGCCCGAGCCGAACGTGTAGTTGATCTCGCCGCTGTAGAGCCACGTGTTGACGTCGACACTGGAGTTGCCGAAGTTCCGCTCGCCCGGAACCCAGTCGAGGTTGCCGGCGAGCCCGAAGCCGCTCGGCATGTTGTACCCGAGCCGGATCCCGTACATCGGATCCGTGTCGCTGTCGACGCCCTCCGGGGTGTCGAGGAACAGCGCGCCCACGTGGGCGTTGAACTCGATGGGCGCAGCGCCGTAGTGTTCGGCCTGGGCCTGCGCGCGCCCGGTGATTCCGAGGACCAGCAGTGAAGCACATGCTATAGCCAACATCGAGCGTTTCATCAGGTGTTTCCTCCATTGAAGTGGAGAGCTCGCACAGACGTCCCGAGCTCCGTCGTACCCGTAGTACGATATCGGCGGCCTCCGAGTTCCCGCCCGAACGGCTCCGCCGTCGCAACATTCCGCGCCCCAACGTGGTACGATGATTCGGGCGCGGCGCCGACCCTCCGGAAAAGGTGAACGAGATGAACTTATATGGATACGTTAGGTTTGCAAGTGCCCTCTCGCTGGCCTGGGCCCCCTCGAGCCTCCTCGCGCAACAGGCCATCGCCCCCGCGTCGTCGATCCGGGTGATCGAGATCGTCGACCCCTACTCGGGCGAGCGGGTCCGGCAGGTCGCCGATGACCTGACTCCCGCGGAGATCTCCCGGCTGCAGCACGCCCTCGCGGCCGCGGGGTTCGATCCCGGCCGCGCGACCGGACAGTGGAACGGGACGACAAGGACCGAGCTCGGCCGATTCCAGGCCTCGCGTGGTCTCCTGCAGTGCGAGTGCATCACCTACGAGACCCTGGTATCCCTCCGGATCCAGCCCCAGGTCGTCGCCTCGATCAGCGCTCCCCTCGACGGAGGATACGGTTCGAGAACCGTCGTTCTCGTACCGGGTCCCGGTCGGCACTTCGGCCTCGGCCACCGCGCCGGGGTCGTCGTGGGGCACGGTCCCTCGGTGATCGTCGGCCACGAGCCGGCGCGAGGCGCCGGCGAGCTCGGCAGGCGCGGCCACATCCGCGACCGGCGGCCGCACGTCCGCGATCGCGGCCATGGCCGCGACCGGGGCGGGCACATCGACCCGCGGCCGCAGCGTCCCCGGCCGGGGAGCTCGATCTCGGGCTCGGGCGCGCCGCTCCGATCGCTGACTCCGCGACAGACGCAGCCGCGCAGCCCCTCCGCGGCGAGGCCCGGCAGCCGCTAACGGCCGGACTCCAGAGCCAGCACCCCGAGGCGGCCGGACGTGCGACGGGCCCCCGTTTCCGGGGGCCCGTCTTTTCGTCACGGCACGTTCTCCTCTCCGCTACGATCCCGTCATCCCGTCGTGCCGCGGACGCCCTCCACGGGCCGGTACGCCTGGTAGCTGTTCATGGGGGCGCAGAGCGGCAGGAAGACCTCCGTGTAGGGCTGCGTCGCATCGCTCCGCACGTACACAGGCACCCCGTCGTATTCGCCGATCCGCGTGAGCTCGCCCTCGGTCATGGTGCGGGTGGAGCCGAACTTGACCCAGTTGTTGCCCTCGACCGAGATCTGGGCATCGGTCCGGTACCAGTCCCGACCGTCCACGCAGGCGGCAGGCTCCTCCTCGACGATCGGGCAGCCGCTGGAGTCGACCTCGGTGCCCGCCGGCGTGTTCGGGCACTGATCGCGGTCGTCCGTGACGCCGTCGCCGTCGGAGTCGAGCGGGACCGGGCAGCCCAGCGAGTCGACCCGCGTTCCCGCAGGCGTGTTCGGGCAGCGATCGATATCGTCTGTGACGCCGTCGCCGTCGCTGTCCGCCGGGGGCTCCGGTTCCCGCGGTCCCCCGCCGAAGAAGAACGAGATGCCGCCCGAGAGCTCGAAGTTATCCTCCCACTCGGCGTCCTCGTCACCCTCGACGAAATCGAACTGGTCGCGGATCACGGCATTGTCACGCGCGTCCACGCGGAAGGCCCAGCTCGGGTCCAGCGGATCGTTGACGATCTTGAGCCCCAGGACCAGCGGAATCAGGGGGTCCGTCGAGCTCTCGTCCCCGCCCGGCAGGTCGGTGAGCGAAATGGTCTGTCCGCCGAAGCCGGCCCCGACGAAGAACTGGGCGCGGCTGGCCGGGTTGAAGACGTAATCGAGTTCGAGACTGTAGAGGTAGATGCTGACGTTGATGTCGTCGTCCTCGGCGGTCGCGGGCAGGTTGATCTGGTCGGCGAACACATAGTCGAAGTTCCCACCGATCGAGAACCCGCTGGAGGTGTTCCGGACGAGCCGGGCGCCGAGCAGGACGTCCGTGTCGTCGTTCTCGTCATCGCCCTCCTCCTCGTCGTCGTCGCCGAGGTCGAGGTCGTACCGGTAGGCGCCGCCGTGGAGGTTCAGCTCCCAGTTGCTTACCTGGGCCTGTGCCCTGACAGGCAGGACCATGGCTGCCGCGACCAGGGTTGCTAGAGCCAAAAGGAAGTGCTTCATGGCTGGGAATCCCCCCATTTCCTAGGCAAAAGTCACCATATCTCTTGTGTCCTCCGATGCATCCAGTATCGCAACGAGGGGTGGGCGAGTCTGTCAGATCCCCTACGTCAAGGAGCGTCAAACGCCGTGGGGGCCTCGCTCGTGGGCAGCGGCCGCTCGGCGCGGAGCCACAGTATCGCGGCCAGGATGAGCCCTCCACCCAGGTACTGGAGCGGGGCGATCCGCTCCTGCAGCACGACGGCGGCGAGCGCGACGGTGACGAGCGGCTCGATCGTCGAATAGACGGCAGCCCTCCCCGCCCCGACGTGACGGATCCCGACCAGGAAGAGAGTGATCGGGAGCGCTGTGCAGAGCAGCGAGAGGGCCAGCACGTAGACGAGGCCGCGGGTCCCGCCACCCAGGCGCATGTCGTCGAAGCCGAGCGCCGCCGCGGTCAGGATGAGGCCGGTCGAGGTCAGCGTGACCGCGGCGCTTCCGTGGGCCGGCAGCGAAGCCATGATCGGGCGGCTGGCGACGATGTAGGTGGACAGGGCGAGCATGGCGAGAACGACGAACGCGATCCCCAGAGGCCGCCCCCCGGAGATCCCTGCCCCCACGGTGAGCGCACAGCCCGCAAGGGCCAGTGCGGTCGCGGCCAGCTTTCGCCGCGTCAGGCGCTCGCCGAGGAAGAGGGCGGCGAGGAGGACGACGACCACGGGGTACACATAGAAGAGGAGGACCGCGGTCGAGGCGGGCACCCATTGGAGCGCCGCCAGATAGGCCAGGGAGTCGATCGCGTACAGCAGGCCCAGCGCCGCGAGCCCCGGCCACCGGCGCAGGGGGGGCAGCGGACGTCGCCTGGCCGCCAGCACGAGCGAGACGACCGCGGCCCCGATGAGGAAGCGCCAGGCCGCGAGCGGAAGGACGTCCACGCCGGCTTCTAGCGCGAGCTTACCGAGGATGCTGAGGAAGCCGTAACTCGCGGCGGAGACCAGGATCGCCGCCGTGCCCCGTCGCTCCTCGGCCCGCATGGCGCCGCAATCTACCGGCCCCCTACATTGCCCGCGAATGATCGAGAGCCCGAATGCGACCACGAGCTCGCGCGGCGAGTGGTCCCTCGCCGACAGCGTAAAGCCCTACCACCGGCACGTCTTCGCCTGCACGGGCGAGCGCTCGTGGCCCGCGCGGCTCGAGGATGCCCCGGGCCTCCTCGGCGCCATGGCGCGGGACGTTCGTGACCTGCGCGAGGCGGAGGGGCCGATCCCCAAGTTGACGGCGACGGATGAGCCATCGCGGGGACCCTGGATCGATCTCCTGGTATTCCCCGAGTCGGTGCGGTACAGGGTCGCCGATCTCGCCGCGTGGCGGACGGTGCTCGCCGATCCCTTGCGTGGAGGGGGACGGCCCTCTCTCGAGAGCGAGGGGCTTCCCGGACGCCACGTGTTCGTCTGCGTCCACATGGCGCGCGACGAGCGCTGCGGGAACTGCGGCCCGCCGCTCCGGGCGGCCATCGAGGCAGCGGTCGCGAGGCGCGGGCTGGAGGACGTGACCGTCCGCGCCACCAGCCACGTGGGCGGCCACAAGTACGCGGGCAACGTCATCGTCTATCCGGAAGGCGTCTGGTACGGCTACGTCCGGCCCGACGACGCCGAGCGCCTGGTCCGCGAGCATCTCGTCGAAGGCCGGATCCTCGAGGATCTACATCGCGGCGGCATGATCTCGTGAGCGAGCCCCTGACCCGGCTCTCCGACGAGGAAGCGCTCTTCGCGGAGACGGTCCGTCAGTTCGCGCACGAGGTGCTAGCGCCGCGCGCGCACGCCATGGACGCCGCAGGGCGGCTCGACCCCGAGATCCCCCCGCAGTGCTTCGAGCTGGGGCTCATGGGGATCGAGATCCCCGAGGAGCTGGGCGGCGCGGGCGCGTCGTTCTTCATGGCCTGCCTCGCCGTCGAGGAGCTCTCGCGCGCGGATCCCTCGGTCGGGGTCTTCGTCGACGTCCAGAACACCCTCTTCAACAACTGCCTCCTGCGCTGGGGGACCGACGCCCAGAAACAGAAGTACGCGCCGCGCATGGCGGCCGACACCGTGGGCGCCTATGCGCTCTCCGAGGCCACGTCGGGAAGCGACGCGTTCGGACTCAAGACGCGCGCCGAGAAGCGCTCCGACCGCTACGTCCTGAACGGCTCCAAGATGTGGATCACGAACGGCGCCGAGGCCGGCGTCTACGTCGTGTTCGCCACCATCGATCCGGCCGCCGGCTACAAGGGCATCACGGCATTCCTGGTCGAGCGCGAGTTCCCGGGCTTCGCCGTGGGGAAGAAGGAAGACAAGCTCGGGATCCGCGCGAGCTCGACGACCGAGCTGCTGCTCGAGAACTGCGAGGTCCCCGAAGAGAACGTCCTCGGGGAGCCCGGGAAAGGGTACAAGGTCGCGATCGAGACGCTGAACGAGGGGCGGATCGGGATCGGCGCCCAGATGATCGGCTGCGCGCGCGGAGCGCTCGAGGCCGCGGTCGGCTACGCCCGCGAGCGGGAGGCCTTCGGCAAGCCGATCGCGGAGTTCCAGGGGATTCAGTTCGAGCTGGCGCAGATGGCGACCGAGCTGGAGGCTGCGCGCCTCATGGTCTACAACGCCGCTCGCCTGAAGGACGCCGGGCTGCCGTTCCTGAAGGAGGCCGCCATGGCGAAGCTCTACAGCTCGCAGGTCGCCGAGAAGGTCACGAGCCACGCGATCGAGATCTTCGGCGTCTACGGCTACACGAAGGACTACCCGGTCGAGAAGCTGTGGCGGGACGCGAAGATCGGGAAGATCTACGAGGGCACGTCGAACATGCAGCTCGCGACGATCGCCAAGACGCTGCTCGGATGAGGATGCGCGGCGGACGCTGAACGCCCGCCGCGTCTCCTACCGTTCGACCAGCCTCAGAACCGGGATCCGGCGAGGGTCACGTCCGACTCCGACCAGGCGCTCGCCAGCCGGGCTCGGACTTCCTCGGCCTCGGCGCTCTTCCCCTGGGCATCCAGGCTCGCCGCCAACCCGAAGAGCGACCAGCCGTTGTCCGGGAACTTCTCCAGATCCTCCCGGTACGCGCGTTCCGCCTCGGCCGCCTGGCCGGCGGCCAGGAGCGCGGCGCCCAGGTCGTGCCGCACCGGCTTGTTCCAGTACGCGGGCTCGGTGTAGCGCAACCCGTCCTGGAGCTCGGCCGCGACCTGATAGTGCTGGACCGCGTCGGCGAACTCCCCCTGCCGATAGGCGATGTCGCCCATCAGCGCGTGGGTCGCGATCTGCATGACGACCGACGGCCAATCCTCGGTGTGCTCGGACGCGATCTGGCGCACGGAGTCGAGCTCGGCAGCCGCCTCGTCCGGATGCCCGAGGGCGGCATGGGCCACCCCGCGCGCGTAATGGACGAGGCCGGCCGCGAACCGGATGTCCGACGGCGGGACCGGCTCCGCCAGCACGTCCTCCCAGCGTCCGAACGCCATCAGCGTCAGGTGCGGATGGGCCAGCATCCTCGACGCCTCGGGTCCGAACATCCGCGGCAGGTCCAGGCCCATGGTCTCCGCCGATTTGCGGGCCGTTTCGATCGCCAGATCGCTGCGCCCGGCGAACGTCGAAGCGAAAGCCAGGAAGTGGTAGTTGTGCGGGTAGTAGAACGCCGGATAGATCCCCGAGGGCCCGACGTCCGAGATGTACGTCTCGTCCTGATGGACGGCGTGCTGGTTGGCCTCGATCGCGTCGTTGTAGCGCCCGACCCGGATGTAGATGTGCGCCGGCATGTGGACGATGTGGCCGGCGCCCGGCATGAGTCCCGCGAGCCGCTCGGCGCAGGGAACCGCCTTCTCGGGCTCGGCCGCCTCCACCGCGTGGATATAGAGGTGACAGGCCCCCGGGTGGTTCGGGTTCTCGGCTATCATGTTCTCCAGGAGATTCACGAGACGCCCGGTTTCGGGTCTTGGCTGGCCGTCCGGCGTCCAGTAGTTCCACGGACTCAGGTTCATGATCGCGTCGGCTGCCAGGACGGCCGCTTCGAGATCGTTCGGGAAGCGGTCGGCGACTTCATTCATGGCTCGAGAGTACGCGGAGTCGAGCGCCGCGCGCTGGACGGGCGGGACGGCCGCGTAGCGTGCCGCCAGCGCGTCGATGAACGCCGCCTCGATCTCGCTGGCGTGGGACTTCCGCTCTATCGCCTCCTGGAGCGCGTTCCAGGCCGCCACGCCGCTCGCCGAATCCATCGGCGCGTTGATGTTAGGGCCGTAGGAATACGCGATCCCCCAGTAGCAGATGGCGCACTGCGGATCGATTTGCGCCGCCTGGTCGAACGCGCGGATCGCCTCGGCGTGGTTGAAGCCCCACATGAGCCTCACGCCCTGATCGAAGTACTGCTGGGCGAGGGGATTCGTCGTCGAGATCTCGTAATGGTGCTCGCCGAGATCGTCGAACAGAACAACGGTATCCGCCGGACTGCTAGTGACGGAGAGGAGCGCGGCAGCCGCGACGTTGAGCGCGAACGTCATCATTCCTCCTGGTACGTGTGCGGTTGGATGGGACCCAAATTCCATTATACACGATGCGAGCTGGGCTGCACTCCGGACCGGGTCGACAGGAGCCGGCGCGACGCGCGATCTTGAACCGCCATGCCGCGAGCGCCCCACGTCGCCTCCAGTCCGGCGGAATCCGTCCGGATCGCCATGTGGTCCGGTCCGAGGAACATCTCGACGGCGCTCATGCGATCGTGGGAGAGCCGCGGCGACACGGCGGTGTGGGACGAGCCACTGTATGCCCATTACCTGAAGGAGACGGGAGTCGACCATCCGGGAAAGGACGAGGTGATACGGACGCACGAAGCGGACTGGCGCAAGGTGGTCGAGCGCCTGACCGGCCCGGTTCCGGGCGGCAAGTCGATCTTCTATCAGAAGCACATGGCGCATCACATGCTCCCCCAGATCGACCGATCCTGGATCGACTCGGTGCGGAGCGCGTTCCTGATCCGCGATCCCCGCGAGATGCTGACGTCGCTGGCACGCGTGACGCCCGATCCGTCCGTCGCGGACACCGGGCTGCCGCAGCAGTGGGAGATCTTCGAGCGTGTCGCCGCCCGCCGCGGCGCACCGCCCCCGGTGGTCGACGCCCGGGACATCCTCGAGGATCCTGCCCGGCTGCTGGCGAGGCTCTGTGAGGCGCTCGGCGTTCCCTTCAAGTCCGCGATGCTCTCGTGGAAGCCGGGTCCCCGTGCGAGCGACGGGGTCTGGGCGAAGCACTGGTATTCCGCGGTGGAGGCGTCGCGCGGCTTCCAGCCCTACGTTCCGACGACCGAGGACGTCCCCGAGCGGCTGACCGGCGTTCACGCCGATTGCGAGGCGATCTACCGGCGCCTCCACGCGCATCGGCTGACCGTGGGATGAAACGGCCCATCTGCGGCGTTGCCGGTCCTTCTGCGGCGTGCCTCGAGCACGGCAGGATGGGACCGTTTCTGATCATCCTGTCGGAGCGCTGAAGGAGGCGACGTGCTGCAGCAGTTCGACGAGCGTAACCGAGATCTGATCGTAAACATCGGCGGCCGGCTCCTGCATCGCGACGAGGCCGGCGTCAGCCCGTTCGACAGCGCGGTACAGGGTGGGGACGCCGTGTGGGAGGGTCTGCGCCTGTACGAGGGCAGGATCTTCAAGCTCGTCGAGCACCTGGACCGGCTGCGAAGCTCCGCCAAGGCGCTCGCCTTCGCGGAGATCCCCACCCACGAAGAGATCATCGCCGAGATCCGGCGCACGCTGGAGGCGAACGGAATGGGCGACGGCGTCCACATCCGCCTGACGCTGAGCCGCGGCGTCAAATACACGAGCGGCATGGACCCGCGACTCAACACGTCGGGCTCCACGCTCATCGTCCTCGCCGAGTGGAAGGCGCCGGTCTACGGGCGGGACGGGCTCACGCTCGTGACGAGCGCGATCCGCCGCCCACCGCCCGACGTCATGGACCCCAAGATCCACAGCGCGAACCTGATCCCGTCGATCCTCGCGAAGATCGAGGCCAACGCCGCCGGCGCCGACGACGCGCTGATGCTGGACACGCGCGGCTTCGTGGCCGAGACGAACGCCACCCACGTGTTCCTCGTCGAGAGGGGGAAGGTCGTGACGGGCCACACTCACGCGTGCCCCGAAGGGATCACGCGCGCGACCGTGCTGGATCTGTGCGCGGCGAACGACATCCCGCGCGAGATCCGCGACCTGTCGTTGACCGAGGTATACCGCGCGGACGAGATGTTCTGCACCGGCACGATGGGCGAGCTGGCCGCCGTCACGACGGTCGACGGCCGCCGGATCGGCGCCGGCGAGCCGGGCCCCGTCACGGGCAGGCTAGCGGATCTCTATCACCGGGAGACGGCGCGCTCGGGCTATCCGGTGCTCGAGGTCGTCTCGGGTGGGTAGGTGACCCGAGCCGCGAAGCATCGGCGCTGCCCGTGGGCGGCCACCGACCCGTCGATCCTCTACCACGACGAGGAGTGGGGCGTACCGGCACGCGACGAGCGGACGCTCTTCGAGTTCCTCGTCCTCGAGGGCGCGCAGGCGGGCCTGTCGTGGGAGACGATCCTCAGGAAGCGCCAGGGCTACCGCCGCGCGTTCGCGGGCTTCGATCCCGAACGCGTGGCGCGATTCGGCGCGCGGGACGTCCGGCGGCTGCTGGCGGATCCGGGGATCGTGAGGAACCGCCTCAAGATCGAGTCCACGATCGCGAACGCGCGCGCGGCGCTCGCCGTGCGCGAGGAGCACGGCTCGTTCCCGGACTGGCTGTGGAGCCTCGTCGGCGGAGCGCCGCGCACGAATCGCTGGCGCTCGCCGTCGCAGGTGCCCGCCGCGACGCCCGAGTCGCGCGCGCTCTCGAAGGCGCTCAAGGCCGCGGGATTCCGCTTCGTGGGGCCGACGACCTGCTACGCGTTCATGCAGGCCGTGGGCATGGTCAACGACCATCTGGTCGGCTGCTACCGGCACGCGGAGATCGCGGGCAGGAGCCCGCGGGCGAAGATCGCGCGGGCGGGGAAGGCCGACCCGCGGGCGTGGAAATGATCCGCGCGGCGGTCATGGTCGCTCCGAGCGCGCCGATCGAGCTGCGGGAGCTGCCCGAGCCCCGGATCGAGGCCGGGGCCGTCCTCCTCGAGACGATCCTCTCCGAGGTCTGCGGCACCGACGTCCACCTGCGCCACGGACGGCTCGCCGGCGTGCCGTACCCGATCGTCCCCGGCCACGTGTCGGTCGGGCGCGTGGTCGAGACCGGGGGCCAGGTGACGGACGTCGTAGGTCGCGCCATACGGCCCGGCGACGTGGTCACGTTCCTCGACGTCCACGAGACCTGCCACGCGTGCTGGTACTGCCTGGTGGCGAAGCAGTCGACCCGCTGCCCCCGCCGCCGGGTGTACGGGATCACCTACTCGGCGGCGGAGGGTCCGCTGGGAGGTTGGGCGGAGCGGATATGGTTGAAACCCGGCGTCCACGTGGTCCCGCTCGCGGAGGGCGTGACCCCCGAGCGCTGGATGGGGGCGGGCTGCGGGCTTCCGACCGCGCTCCACGCGGTCGACCGGGCGCACATCCGCCTCGGCGACCGGGTGGCCGTCCAGGGGAGCGGGCCGGTCGGCCTGTCGGCGGCGATCCTGGCGCGGCTCTCGGGAGCCGTATCGGTGATCGTCCTGGGAGATCCCGCCGGGAGGCTGGCTGCGGCGCGCTCGTTCGGCGCCGACGCCACGATCGCCGTCGGGGGGACGACCGCCGACGAGCGGATCGAGCGCGTGCGCGAGATGACCGGCGGCCGCGGCGCCGACGTGACGATCGAGGCCACGGGCGTGCCGGACGCGGTCCGCGAGGGGATGCGGATGACGCGCGACGGCGGGCGTCTCGTCGTCGTCGGCCAGTACACCGACGCCGGCGACGCCCGGTACAACCCGCACGCGGACATCAACCGGCGGCATCTCGACGTGCGCGGCACGTGGGGGTTCGACTATTCCCACCTCCATCGCGCGATGGAGGTCGTCGCGCGGCACGGGGACGAGGTCCGCTGGGAACGGGCGATCACGCGCGCGTACGGGCTCGACGAGATGGACCGGGCGCTGGACGACGTCGAGGCGGGGCGCGTGGTCAAGGCGGTCGTGCGTCCCGGAACCGCGTGAGCGGTCCCGGCCCCGAGCGGCCGCGCTGGGTGGCGGAGTCGGACCTGCGGATCCCGTTCGAGGGCGGAGCGCTACGGACCTGGCGCCGGGACGACGTCGACGCGCTCGTCCGGCATGCGGACGATTACGAAGTGTGGAAGAACCTGGGCGATCTTTTCCCGCATCCCTACACGCGGCGGGACGCCAAGACGTGGGTCGGGGGAGGGTTCGAGACCCGGAGCGAGCTCTCGCTCGCCATCGAAGTGGGAGGAGAGCTCGCGGGCGGCCTGGGTCTGAAGTTCCCGCGCGATCCGATCTACCGCGTCACCGCCGAAGTCGGCTACTGGCTGGGACGCCGCTTCTGGGGCCGCGGGACGATGCCCCGCGTCCTCGACGCGTTCGTCCCGTGGGCGTTCGAGCGGTTCGACCTGGTACGGATCGAGGCCGGCGTCTTCGAGACGAACCCCGCGTCGGCGCGGGTCCTCGAGAAGGCGGGATTCGCACTGGAGTCGCGGCAGAGACGGTACGTGATCAAGGAGGGTCGCGTCCTCGACCGGCTGCTGTACGCCCGCTTCCGGGAGGGACGGTAGCCGGACCGGCGGCGCGATTGCGGACGGCCGCCGCCGGGAGTACGCTCTCGAATCGATGCGGCGAGCGATCGCGACCCTGGCGGCTCTTCTCGTCGGCGTCGCCGCCTGCCGGGACGGACCGCCCACGGACACGTCCGCGGACCTCTCCACTTCGCTCGCGCTCGCCACCGTGAGCGGCGACAGCCAGGTCGGCGCTCCCGGCCGACTCCTCCAGAGGTTCCTCGTCTTCCGCGTGACCGACGGCGGGGGGGTTCCGGTCCCCGGACTGCGCGTGGAGTGGGAGATCGTCTCCGGCGCCGGGAAGGTGAGTGGAAAGCGTCACGAGACCGACGCCGCGGGCCTGGCCGCCGGCAACTTCACGCTGGGACCCGAGCCCGGCGAGAACGTGGCGCGCGCCGTCGTCCGTGACTCCCTGACGATCCAGTTCACGGCCTTTGGTATATCGCCGCCCCCGGACCCGCCCTCCGCTACACGATCGCTCTCCCGATAGCGAGGATCCCCACCACGATCAGTGCGAGCGCGCCGGCCACGCCGAAGAGTGGGCCGCCGTACCCGGTCGAGGTGCGGCTCGACTTCTTCATCCAGTGCGCGAGGATCGCCGCCAGGACCATGACCACCACGTGGCCCCAGATTCCCGGGGGCCTGCGCCCTCCGATCAGGAGCGCGATGCCCATGAGAACCTGGAGATCGAGCAGGCCGACGAAGACGGCGAGCATCGCGGGCGCGGGGCGGGAGAACGGGCGTTTCGTGCCCAGCCCCCAGGCGAACCACAGGAGCGCGATCAGTCCCGCGACCAGAACCAGGTAGCGCGTTCCGGAGTGGGCGGCGAAGAGAGCGTCCATGGGCTCGTTCCTCCAGTGGGGGTTGCACGGGCGGCGACTAAACGGCCGCGGAGCTGCCGCAGTTTCCCCCTGTGAGATCCGGCGCGCAACACGGTCGGCCGTGCGAAGCGCGCCACTAGCGAAGATCCCGAGCCGGGCGCCGCAATCGGATGTGGCTGGCGCCGACCGGTGCTGCGGCGAGGGAGGCCCGGGCGGACTCCGGTCCGCCCGGCATTTCTTTCCCGCCGACTTCCTTCACACTCCCCCGACATCCTCGCCGCGATAGCGTCCCCCATACCGCGCGCGTACATTCCGCGGTGGCCGCGGACATGCGGCGATGTCCATCCATCCGCATACGAGAGAAGAGGATACGACGATGGGTCTGTCCCTCACCCAGAAGATCATCCGCGAGCACCTGGCGGGCGGCGACCCGTCGACGCCGGGGAGCGAGATCGGGATCCGGATCGACCAGGTGATCACCCCCGACGCGACCGGAGTCCTGTGCTACCTGCAGTTCGAGTCCATGGGGCTCGAGCGCGTGCGGGTCAAGCGCGCGGTCGCCTACGCGGACCACGTCGTCTACCACTTCGACGCCAAGAACGCCGCCGACCACCGCTACCTCCAGACCGCGGCCCACAAGTACGGCTCGTGGTTCAGCCTGCCCGGCAACGGGATCTGCCACCAGGTCCACCAAGAGCGGTTCGCGGTTCCAGGCGACACGCTGCTCGGCTCGGACTCCCACACGCCGACGGCGGGTGGCCTCGGCATGCTGGCGATCGGGGCGGGCGGGCTCGACGTCACGGTCGCGCTCGGCGGCGGGCCCTACTGGCTGCCGATGCCCGAGGTGGTGAACGTGCGGCTGGAGGGCCGGCTCCCCGAGTGGGTGACCGCCAAGGACATCATCCTCGAGATGGCGCGCAGGGTGACGGTCAAAGGCGGGATCGGGAAGATCTTCGAGTACACGGGTCCCGGCGCCGCCTCGCTGTCGCCGTACGAGCGGTGCACGATCTGCAACATGGGCACCGAGATCGGGGCCACGACGTCCGTGTTCGCCAGCGACGATAAAACGCGTGACTACCTGGCTCGGCTCGACCGCCCCGACGACTTCCGCGCCGTCGTTCCCGACGACGATGCCGCCTACGACGCGGAGATGACGATCGAGCTGTCGACGCTCGAGCCCCTGGTAGCACTCCCATCGATGCCTGACAAGGTCGTGCCGGTGCGCGAGGTCGCGGGGACGAAGATCGACCAGGTCATCGTGGGGTCGTGCACGAACGGCGGATATGAAGATCTGCTCGCGGTCGCGCAGATCCTCGACGGCCACACCGTCCATCCCGACACCAACTTCGTCATCGCGCCGTCCTCGAAGCAGGCGCTCGAGATGATCGCGCGGGATGGGCTCCTGCCGGGAATCCTCGCCAGCGGCGCGAACCTGAGCGAGTCGACCTGCGGGGCCTGCATCGGCGTCGGGCACGTCCCCGCGCCCGGGCAGAAGAGCCTGCGCTCCTTCAACCGGAACTTCCCTGCGCGCAGCGGGGTCAAGGGCGACCAGGTGTATCTGGCGAGCCCCGAGGTGTGCACGATCGCGGCGATCGCGGGCGAGCTGGTCGATCCACGCGACTGGAGCGGCGCGGCGCCGTCGAAGACACTCCCCGAGAAGTTCGTCGGGACGCGCGCGGGCTTGATTCCGCCCGCAAACGACCCCGCGGTCGCGGCGATCTCGCGCGCGGGACACATCACGGATATCCCGCTCGCAGGTCCGCCCGCCGACTCGATGTCGGGCGAGGCCCTGATCGTGACCGGCGACGACATCACGACCGACGACATCGTTCCCGCGACGGCCGAGATGCTGTCGAACTGGGCCAACATCGACGCGGTCGCGAGCTTCATCTTCAAGCGGCTCGACCCCGGATTCCCGGACCGCGCGCTGGCGAAGGGCGGCGGCTGGATCGTCGGAGGATCGAACTACGGTCAGGGGTCCTCGCGCGAACATGCCGCGATGGGACCCATGTACATGGGGATCAAAGGCGTGATCGCCAAGTCGTTCGCCCGGATCCACAAGGCGAACCTCGTGAACTTCGGTCTCCTGCCGCTGACGTTCGCGGATCCGGGCGTGTACGACACGATCGCGGAGGGCGACGTCCTCGCCGCCGAGGACGTCCACGCCGGCATCGAACGCGGCCGCTTCACGATGCGGAACGAGACGAAGGGGACGACGTTCGAGGTCGAAATCGACCTGACCGAGCGCGAGCGGACGATCCTCAAGGCGGGCGGAGTCCTGCCCTATACCCGCGACCACGGTCTGGCAGCGTAACGAAACGATGAAGCCGCGACCCAACCACGCGCGTTACATCGAGATCCTGCGCAGGATGACGCCCGAGCAACGTCTGCGGAAGGCGTTCGAGCTCGGCGAGATGGGGAAGGAACTGTTTCGCCTGGGCCTCAGGCGCCGCCATCCGGATCTTTCCACCGACGAGTTCGAGGCGCTGGTACGAAGGCGCCTGCTCCAGTGTCACAACAGGAACTACTGACGTACGTCGTCCGCGCGCTCGATAGCGCCGGCATCGAGTACATGGTTACCGGATCCATCGTTTCCAGCCTGCAGGGCGAACCCCGCCTCACGCACGACATCGATTTCGTCGTAGCGATCGAGAGAGATCAGATCCCCCGAGTCCTGGAATCCTTTCCCGGTCCCCGGTTCTATATCGACCCCCCGGCCGTAAGAGAGGCGGTCGAAACAGCAGGGATGTTCAACGTGGTCGACGCAGAAGAGGGCGGTAAGGTCGATTTTTGGCTCATTCGGGACGATCCATTCGATCGATCCCGCTTCGAGCGCAAGTATGTCGAGGAAATGTTCGGTGCCCGAGTGAACGTATCTCGTCCAGAGGATACGATCCTCGCCAAGCTCTGGTGGTCGCGGCTGTCCGGTGGAAGTGAGAAGCCTCTGCAGGATGCCGTCAGTGTGTTCGAGATCCAGGCAAACGCCCTCGATCGCAGGTACCTGGAGTCATGGGCCGAGCGACTCGATGTAGGCGACCTGCTGGTGAGGGTGGAGCGCGAGGCGAGTGTTGATGAAGGCTAGAATCTGCAGAACCGGGCTCGTCACGGCTGGCCTGTTGCTGGCCATCGGCGACGCAGTCTCATGCTATGGGTTGTACGGGCACAGCTGCGAAGAGGAAGAGATCGCGAGGAAGAAGCGGGAAACGGCTGCCCCAGATCATTAGGCAGGCGAGAGGACCCTTCCGGCCAGGTCGCGGGTGACGGCCCCGTCCCGGACCGCAAGCCGGCCCCCGACGATCACGTGGGGGATGCCGACCGGGTAAGAATGCGGAGCCTCGAACGTGGCGGTGTCGGCCACGGTCGCCGGATCGAACACCGCCAGATCCGCCGCCTTGCCCACCGCGATCGTCCCGCGATTGGACAGATGCAGGATCTCGGCCGGTAGTCCGCTCATCTTCCGCACCGCCTCCTCCAGCGACATCGCGCGCTGCTCCCGCACGTATTTTCCGAGCACGCGCGGATACGAGCCGTACGCGCGCGGGTGGGGTGAGCCCTCCGAGAGAGGCCCTGTGGATCGTCGCGCGCTCGCGTCCGAGCAGATAGCGCCCAGCGGGTGTGCGAGCGTCCGCCGCGTGTTCTCCTCGCTCATGCCGTGGCCGACGATGCCGGAGCGGTTCTCCGACGCGGTCAGGATCTCCACCGTGACGGCATACGGATCGGCGCCCTTCTCCTCCGCGTAGGAGCCGAGCCGTCGGCCGATCGCGTCCTCGGGGCCGTCGGCGCCCACGTCGACGATCTGGATCGCGTCCCACTCGCCCATCATCGCGATTTTCTCCTCCACCGCGGCGCGGAGCCGCGGCTCCTCGGCGGGATCGGCGAGCCGCGCGAGGAACGCTTCGGTACCCCCGTCCCGCGCCCACGCGGGGAAGAGCGAGGAGAGGCCGGTCGAGTACGCGGTGTAGGGATAGCGGTCGAAGCGGACGGGCCGCTCCGCGGCCGCGC
>DASSPT010000099.1:0-5823 GCA_035699465.1 Gemmatimonadota bacterium | reverse complement strand
TCTCCGGCCCCGATCACGACGACCTTCAGCGCGGCCCTGCCTTGGCCACCGGGCCCAGGGAGCGCCGGGCCTCGTGGAACCGGCGCGGCACTTCGCGCGCGGCGCTCTGCGGGACATCGAGGTGGGTCACGAGTCGGATCTGCGAGGGAGACGTGTCGAACGCGCGCACGCCTCGCTCCCCGACCTCGCGCACCAGGTCCGCGGCCGCGAGCCCGGGTCGCGTGACGCGGACGAGGACGATGTTGGTCTGGACGTGCGGCAGGTCGACGTCGATGCCGTCCAGCACGGACAGTCCGGCGGCGATCTCCTTCGCCAGCACGTGATCGTCCGCCAGCCGGTCTACGTTCCGCTCGAGCGCGTAGATCCCCGCGGCCGCCAGGATCCCGGCCTGGCGCATGCCGCCACCGAGCCGTTTGCGGACCCTGCGGGCGCGCGCGATCGCCTCCGCGCTCCCCACGAGGCACGTGCCGACAGGGGCCCCCAGGCCCTTCGACAGGCAGATCGAGACCGTGTCCGCGCAGGCCGCGTAGCGCGCGGCGGACACGCCGCTCGCGACGACCGCGTTGAAGAGCCGCGCGCCGTCGAGATGCACGGCCAGCCCCCGGTCGCGGGCCCAGCGGGAGAGAGCCTCCATGTCGGCGATCGGGTAGATCCGGCCGCCGTGCCCGTTGTGGGTGTTCTCGAGGCAGACGAGGCGGGTCTGCGCGAAGTGCTCGTCGACTGGACGGATCCGCCCTTCGAGGTCGGCGGGCCGCAGCGCCCCGTCCGCCGTGTCGATCGGGTGGAGCTGAACCCCCGCGAGCGCGGCTGGCGCTCCCCCCTCGTAATTGAAGATGTGCGCGCGGCGCTCGAGAAGGGCCTCGTCCCCGCGCCCCGCGTGCACCTGGACAGCGGTCTGGTTGGCCTGCGTGCCGCTCGGGAAGAACAGGCCCCGCTCCTTGCCGGTCATCCCCGCGATCAGGGCCTCGAGGCGCTTGACCGTGGGGTCGTCCCCCAAGACGTCGTCGCCAAGCGGGGCCTCGAACATCGCCCGCTTCATGTCGGGGCTCGGGCGCGTCACGGTGTCGCTGCGCAGGTCGTAGGCCGGTTCCATGGGCGTCAACCCTGCCCTCGGGCAGGCCGCTCCGCAACCCCCGGCCGGACCGCGCGCCACTCCTCGAGCAGCGCGAGCAGCCGTTCGGCCGACGCCGTATCCCAGCGCGGACCATACTCGGTCCACACGCGGTCCAGCTCCGCCGGCCGCTCGTCAGCCGCCCATTCGAGGAACGGCGCGAGCGATCGGCGCAGCTCGTTGGACTCGATCCTCGCCTGCTCGACGATCAGCTCGCCGTTGCGGATCACCAGGACGACCTCCACCACCGGACGGCAGTCGATGAGCTCCCAGGCGTCGTTGGTGATCTCGACCTCGGTGTGCACCTCGCGCTGGGTCGGGTTGTAGCGCCAGGAAACGGTGCGCCAACGCTCATGGAGGGCCGCGCGCCACTCGAGCACTCCCCGCGCTTCCGGCATTCCGAGGAGCCTTCTGTCGAGGTCGGGGTTGAGGACGAAGCGCTCGGCGGTCAGGGCCACAGCGGCCTCGACGTTCCCCCGATCCACGGCCGCCACATAAGCGCGGGCCACCTCCTCGGCGTCCGGCTGAAGGGCCACCGGGGCGATGGCCGCGGCCACCAGCGCCGTCCACAGGCCGCGCTCCGCCCAGGTAACCCGATCGCGCCGGATCCAGCTCATCGCTTCCCCGCTCTTCGCGCTTGACAGCCGACGTGCGGACCCTAGAATATGGTCTCGTTAGGGAGTGTAACTAGGGTTTCCGTCGCGGACCCCGCCTCGGGGCTCGATCGGCGGATCCGAGCGTTACAGGCCCGGGCGCGGCCCGGGCTACACCACGGGGTGTAAAAGACCGGGGTGGAGGGTTCCTAACCTCCGCCGCGGTTTTTTTTTGTGCCGCAGCCGCTGACAGCGTAGACCGAAACCGCCGTGCGCCGGGAGGGCGAATGGATCGCGACAAGGTGATGGAGCTCGTCAAGAAACACGACGTGAAATACGTGTACCTGTGGTTCACCGACATCCTCGGGTTCCTGAAGAGCTTCGCGATCACGCTCCACGAGCTGGAGGTCGCGCTGGACGAGGGAATGGGCTTCGACGGATCCTCGATCGAAGGCTTCACCCGCATCCAGGAAAGCGACATGATCGCGCGTCCGGATCCCGACACCTTCGAGCTCATGCCGTGGCGCGTGAACGGCGACGCGGTGGCGCGCATGATCTGCGATGTCACCACGCCGGACGGCGTGGCATACGATGGCGATCCACGCTGGGTGCTGCGGCGCGCCATCAAGAAGGCCGCCGATCGCGGATATACGTTCTACGTCGGTCCCGAGCTGGAGTACTTCTACTTCCCGAGTCCCACCGATCCCACGCCTCTCGACCAGGGTGGCTACTTCGACCTGCTCCCCCTGGACGAGGGCAACGACCTCCGCAAGGAGACGATCGGCAACCTGGAGTCGATGGGCATTCGGGTGGAGTACTCGCATCACGAGGTGGCGCCCAGCCAGCACGAGATCGACCTGCGCTACGACGAGGCCCTGCGGATGGCGGACATCGTGCAGACCTACAAGACGGTCGTGAAGCGCACCGCCTACGAGCACGGGCTCTACGCCACCTTCATGCCCAAGCCGATCTACGGGCAGAACGGCAGCGGCATGCACTGCCACCAGTCGCTGTTCGAGGGTAACAAGAACGCCTTCTTCGAGAAGGACGCTCCCTTCCACCTCTCGGACACCGCGCACCACTACATCGCGGGGATCCTCAAGTACGCGCGCGAGTTCGCCGCGATCACCAACCAGTGGGTGAACTCGTACAAGCGCCTCGTGCCGGGCTACGAGGCCCCGATCTACGTTTCATGGGCCAATGCCAACCGCAGTGCGATGGTGCGCGTGCCGAACATCAAGCCGGGCAAGGAGAAGTCGACGCGCATCGAGCTGCGGATGCCCGACCCGGCGTGCAACCCCTATCTGGCGTTCGCGGTCATGCTGGCGGCGGGGCTCAAGGGGATCGAGGAGGGTCTGGAGCCGGTGGAACCGGTCGAGAACGTCAACATCTATCACCTCAGCGAAGAGGAGCGGCACGAGCGCGGCATCGAATCGCTTCCCGAGGACCTCGGCCACGCGATCCAGCTGGCCAGCGAGAGCGCGCTGGTGCGGGAGACGCTGGGCGATCACGTGTTCGAACAGTTCTTGAGGAACAAGCGCGCGATCTGGTCCCAGGCCCGGGCGCATGTGACGCGCGCGGAGGTCGAGTACTACCTGCCGATCCTTTGATGCTCCAGGTCGCGCTCGCCGGGCTGCTGGCGGTGGGTTCCACGGGCCCGGAACCCGGGCTTCGCGTCTACGTGCCCAACCAGATGGGCGCGTCGATCTCGGTGCTCGACGGGTCCGGCGAGCCGGTCGAGACGGTGGACCTCGTGCCCCTGGGCTTCAGCGAGCACGCCATGCCGCACCAGGTGGCCGCCGAGCCGGACGGTTCGGGGTGGTACGTCACGCTCGCGGGAGACGGCTTCGTCCTGGCGTTCGACAGAGACAACCGTCTCGTCGCCAAGACGGCGGTCGCCGAGCCGGGCATGATCGTGCTCGATCCCGGCCGTGATCTGCTCTTCGTCAGCCGAGCCATTGGCGCGGTGAACCCCTCTACCAGCCTGGCCGTTCTCCGGGCGCCGGACCTGGAGCTCCTGGACGAGCCGGACGTCTTCGTCCCCCGCCCGCACGCCCTCGCCGTCGACACGGTGAGCGGGAGGGTCTATACCGGGAGCCTGTCGACGAACGGGATCGCGAGCCTCGACTTCGCTACGGGAGAAGTGGCGGTCACGGAGGTCTCGGGTACGCCCCACGCGTTCGTGGGTCTGGCCGCGTCTCCCAATGGACGGCTGATCGTGGCCACGACCCAGCTGACGGATATGCTGCTTGCCTTCGAAGCCGCTCCGGACGGCGAGCTCATCCAGATCGCCTCCCTGCCCGTCGCGGCGGCGCCCTACGACGTCACGTTCAGTCCCGACGGCGCCTTCGTCTGGTTCCCGAACCAGCGCGCGGCCGCGCTGACCCGCGTCGACATCCGGGGCTGGAAGGTGTCGACGGTGATCGAACACCCCGCCTTCCAGGAGCCGCACGGTGTCGTTCTCTCGCCGGATGGGAACACCGTCTACGTCTCGAGCCACGGGCGCGCCGGGGCGACGGAAGCGCACGCGGGCGCGGACCACGACATGGAGTCGCCTCGGGAGAACGGGACGCTCGCGGTCATCGACTCGGCAAGCGGGGAGGTAGAGAGCGTCACGGAGGTGGGCCCGTACGCGGCGGCCCTGGGGATCGCCCCGCTGCCCTGATCCGCTCGGGTCCCGAGAGGTCTGCCGGCGCCGCAGACCGAGGCGCCCAGAAGGACCCCCACCAGAAACACGCCGATGGCGAGCAGGCGGCTCGTTCCCAGCATGCGGCCACGTTGGCCCCGGAGAAGGGGCCCCGCCATGCTCTTGCAGCGAACGGGCTGCATCCTGCGGCCAGCTGCCCGCTTCTCGCCGTACGATTCCGGCCGTTCGCTGCGTACGGGTGGCGGGCTGCCGGTCCCGACGCGAGCATGCTAACCTGTCGGAGGCGCGATCGCGCCCCGACTGTCGGTCACCCATCCCGGAGATATCCGCTGCAGCCGGTCACCCACCTGATACGCCGTTGGAGGTTCTGGGGGCTCGTCCTCCTCCTATGGTCGATCCCCAGCCTCATCGGCGCGCTCGTCTACTACCTGCGCATGGCGGCCACGCCGGATCCCGTGTCGCTGCGCTTTGCGATGCTGTATCAGATGGCGGCCTGGTATCCGTGGGTCGGGCTCACCCCCTTCGTCCTGGCGATGGGCCGCCGCTTCTCGCTCGAGCGCTCGAGCCCCTGGGTCGCCCTCCCCGTCCACCTGGTCGCGGGGCTTGCCATCGGCGCCGCTCACCTCGCGCTCGCCCTGGCGGGCATGCGGGCGGTGTCCCCCGAACCCCCCGAGCGGTCGTTCTCGGTCGCCTACCTGGACTGGATGCTCCCCACGTACCTCGAGTTCACGGTCCTCATCTACTTCGCCATCCTGGGCCTCGTCTACGCCATCGAGTACTACCGTCGCTACGTGCGGGGCACGGTCCACGCCTCGCGCCTGGAAGCGGAGCTGGCCAGGGCGCAGCTCCAGACCCTCCGGACGCAGCTCCAGCCCCACTTCCTCTTCAACACGCTGCATGCGATCTCGTCGCTCATGGACGAGGACGTCCGGGCGGCGCGGCGGATGATCGCGCGTCTCGCCGATCTCTTGCGCACGACGCTCGAGACCGGCGAGCAGCAGGAGGTTTCGCTCCTGCGCGAGCTGGAGACCCTGCAGCTGTATCTGGACATCGAGCGCGAGCGGTTTTCCGACCGGCTCCGTATCGAGCTCGACGTGCGTCCAGATGTGCTGGAGGCCCGCGTCCCGAGCCTGTTGCTCCAGCCGCTCGTGGAAAACGCCGTGCGGCACGGCATCGCGCCGCTCCAGCGCGGCGGCCGCATCACCGTATCGGCCGCCCGCGAGGCCGGCAGCCTGTTGCTGACCGTCGAGGACGATGGTGCGGGAGCCCTGAGCTATGCCGCCCCGCGGGAAGGCGTCGGGCTCCGCAACACGCGCGCCCGGCTCGCTCGTCTGTACCCCGAGACCCACGAGCTGACGATCGACCGGCCCAGCGCCGGCGGGTTCCGCGTGCAGGTCGAGATCCCCTATTCGACCGCGGCGGGGGCCAATGGCTCGAACGGAGGGGGATGCCGGCCATGAGCGCCATTCGCG
>DASSPT010000098.1:0-4231 GCA_035699465.1 Gemmatimonadota bacterium | reverse complement strand
GGCGTGACGTGACCCGATGGCGGAGACGCCCAGGTGACGCCTGCTCGATACCGTCCCAGCGTCGGGGTATGCTGGGGATGACTCGAACTGAGGGGGAGCAATGCGGCAATGGATGGTGGTCGGTGCCCTGATCCTGTTCTCTGCAGCCGGCGCCGCCGGCCAGACGCAAGTGACCGGGCAGCGGATCGGTGACTTCACGTTCTACAGCGGGACGGTCGGCGGTGAGCCCGTCAGTGGCTCGACCCAGTCGATCGGCAGCTTCGACTTCACGAACCTTCAAGTCGGTCGCGAATCGTTCGAGGCCACCAGCCTACGGATCGGAAACACGACGTTCACCGACTGGAGCAACGGAAGCACCGCGACCACGCAGCGGATCGGTTCCTTCGACCTCACGACGTTCGACGACGGATCGAGCGCGACGACCCAGCACATCGGGAGCTTCAGCTACACGACCGGCGACGGCTTCTCGGCGACGACGCAGCGGATCGGATCGACGTCGTACCTCTCGGCAGAAGAAGACTAGCCCGCGTGCGTGTAAACGAGGGCACAAGCCACGCGAACGGAAGGCGGGGAGCGGTGGAGCTGTTCGAGAACGACGATCAGGGATACCGCGATTGGATTCGGACGCACCCTCGCGGCTTCGTACTGAACGTCGAGAGTCTCGACACGCGAAAGATGATGATGCATCGAGCGGATTGCTGGCACATCTCGGAAGACATGCCACGCCCGCACACGACGACGTGGACCACTAAGCCGAAGGCCTGCTCTAAAGAAGTCCGCGAGCTCAGAAACTGGGCACGCTCTTTAGGTGTTCCCAACGTGCCTCGCTGCGGCACGTGTGATCCCTATATCTGAGCCCGGGGGTTGGCTCTTCCTTATCCGGAGAGGCGGCCGATGAAGAAGATCGTCTACGTCGACATGGACAACGTCCTGGTGGACTTCCGGTCCGCGCTTCCTCAGCTGTCGCAGGACATCGTCGAGAAGTTTGCAGATCGACTCGATGACGTGCCGGGCATCTTCGCCCTCATGGATCCCATGCCCGGTGCGGTGGAATCCTTCGCCGCTCTGGCGGAACGTTTCGACACCTATGTTCTGTCCACGTCTCCCTGGGAGAACCCGTCTGCCTGGTCGGATAAGCTGCTGTGGACGAAACGCTACCTGGGGGCGCTTGCGCACAAGCGGCTGATCATCACGCACCACAAGAACCTCAACGCGGCGACTATTTGATCGACGATCGAAGGAAAAACGGGGCGGATCGTTTCCGTGGGGAGCACATCCTGTTCGGGTCGGAGCGATTCCCAGACTGGCCCGCGGTCATGACGTATCTGGGAGACAGGACATGAGTTGCTCGATCTTCGGGGGATCGCTGGGCGACTTGCGTGACTGACACCACCAAGCTCCAGCGCTGGCTCGACCTGATCGCCTATCTCGTCGGGCGCAAACACCCGGTGTCGGTCGACGAGGTGCTGGAGCACGTGCCTGCCTACGCCTCGCCGCTCGAGACCGACGACCCGAAGACGCTCGACGCCACCCGCAAGATGTTCGAGCGCGACAAGCGCGAGCTGCGCGCGTTCGGGATACCGATCGAGACGGTCTCGTTTACGGTGGACGCGAGCGAGGCGCAGGAGGGATACCGGCTGACCCGCCGCGACTTCTACCTGCCCTACCTGCGGCTCATGGAGGAAGCGGGCCCCGCGTACGAATCGGGGCGAACGTCGGGCCCCGGCGCCGGGGAGAGCCGCATGCCCGGCGTGCCCACGCTCGAGATCGCGCCCGAGGAGGCGCAGGACGCGCGCGAGGCCCTGGATCTCATCGCCCGCTTCGAAGGCTCGCCCTTCGTCCGCGAGGTGAGCTCCGCGCTTCGGAAGCTCGCTTTCGACTTGCCCGCGGGGGAGACGACGCCGACTCTGTTCGCGGGACGGCCGGAGGTCGAGGAGCTGCGAGCCCGGCTCGCGCAGCTCACCGACGCGCTCCTCGCCCGGAAGCGCGTCCGCTTCGGGTATCACGGGATCTACCGCGGGGAGCGGACCGAGCGCGAGGTCGACGGCTACGGGATGCTGTTCCGGCACGGGAACTGGTATCTGATCGGCCACGATCACCTGCGGGACGATCTCCGGATCTTCCGCATCGAGCGGATGGAGGATGTCGACCCGAATGCGAAGAGCCCCGAGACCCCGGACTACGACATCCCCGATACCTTCGAGCTGGTCGAGTGGCGCCAGCGCGAGGCATGGGAGCTGGGCGGGGAAGAGGCGCCTCTCGAGGCGCGCGTCGCGTTCCGCTTCCCGCGCTCCCTGTGGGTCGATCGGAATCGCTTCGGCGAGCTGGTCGAGGCGCGCCCCGACGGATCGTCCGTGCGCGCGTTCCGCGTCCATCAGGTCGACCCGTTCCTGCGCTGGGTGCTGTCCCAGGACGGTGAGGCGCGAATCCTGGGGCCCGCGGAGCTCGCGACCGTGTATCGCGACATGGCCGCGGAGGTGGCCGCGCTCTATCGGCGTAGCTGACTCTCGACCGAGAGACGTCCCCACCTCAGGCCGCACTCGCGAGGGGCTCGGATGACCCCCCGCGAGGCCACAGAGCGACAGCTCGAACGGGTCCTGCACGTTATCCCGGTCGCCGCGCGTCCGGACGGCGCGTCGCTGGCGGAGCTCGCGACGGACCTGGGCGTCTCCGAAGAGCGCCTGCTTCGCGACATCGGCGAGGTCACCGCGCGGGCGAACTACCTCGAGCCTCCCCTCGACATCGATATCCTGATCGAGGAAGGCCGCGTCACGGTCTGGACGACGGGGGAGTTCCGCCGACCGGTCAAGCTCTCGCCGCGCGAAGCGCTCGCGCTCACGCTGGGACTTCGGCTCCTGGCCGAGGGCGCGGCGGCCGCGCGGGCCGAAACCCTGCGCGCTCTCGCCGCGCGCCTGGACCGGGCGCTGGCCCACGACAAGGCGGCCGCCCTCGCCGAGGACTTCGCGCTGGGCGCAGGGGATCCCTCGGGCGAGGGGCATCTCGCGGTCCTGCAGGAGGCCGCGCGCGAGCGGCGGCCATGTGGGCTCCGCTACTTGAAGCCGGCCGACGCGAGGCCACAGACGCGCGAGCTCCATCCCTACGCGCTCGTCCACGCCGGCGGACGCTGGTACGCGCTCGGCCACTGCCCCGAGTCGGACGGGGTCCGCGCCTTCCGGCTCGACCGGATCCTCTCGGTCAGGCCGCTCGACGGCTCGTTCGCGGTCCCCGACGACTTCGATCCGCGGGACTACATCGACCGCAGCGGGGCCGCCGGCGGCAAGTTTCGTGCGGAACAGACCGTCGACGTGACCGTGCGCTACTCCCCGCGGATCGCGCGCTGGATCGAGGAGAACGCGAGGGGCAACAGGGCGGGCAGGCACGGCGGGGACGAGTCGGCCGACCGGGCGGTCATCGCCCGACTCGCCGACGGCAGCGTCGAGGTCGTTCATCGGGTGGCCGACCCCGGATGGCTCGTCCGGCACGTGCTCTACCACGGTCCCGACGCCGAGGTCGTCGCTCCGCCCGAGATTCGGGACCTCATGCGCCAGCGGATCGAACAGGTCATCGCCGCACAGGGAGATGAAGGATGGTTGGAAGCCGCTTCGTGAAGGCCGTCGAGCGCGCGTGCCAGTGGCACGACGGGCAGGTGCGGAAGGGCTCGGGGGTGCCCTACGTCTCCCACCTCCTCGCCGTCGCGGGACTCGTGCTCGAGGCGGGCGGCGACGAGGAGCTGGCGATCGCGGCCATGCTCCACGACGCGGTCGAGGACCAGCCCGACGAGGCATCGGCCGAGACGATCCGCGAGGAGTTCGGCGATCGGGTCGCCGGCGTCGTCGTCGAGTGCTCGGACCGGGAGCATGGGGTGGAAGGGACTCCGGCGAACTGGCACGAGCGCAAGGAGGGCTACCTCCGCTCGCTAGAGACCGCCCCGCGCGACGCCCTGCTCGTCTCGTGCGCGGACAAGCTCCACAACGCCCGCTCGCTCCTCCGGGATCTGATCCAGGAGGGCGAGCGGGTCTGGCAGCGCTTCAACGAGCCCGACCCTGCCCAGCAGCTCTGGTACTACCGCGCTCTCGCGAAGGTCTTCGCCGAGCGGATCCAGAAGCCGGTCTGGCTGCCGCAGGAGCTCGAGCGGACGGTCGACCGGATCGCGTCGTTCGTGCCGGGAGCGGAATCCAGCGCGACCACCGGCTGATTTCAGTCGTGGTCGACCGGTGGGTCGTCGTACATC
>DASSPT010000097.1:0-26545 GCA_035699465.1 Gemmatimonadota bacterium | reverse complement strand
CCCGCGGCCGCGGCGGAGAGCTACCAGCAAGCCCGGCTCGGAGGAGCGTCCGGCGCACGCGCGCTCGAGATCGCGGCCGAGCTCGAGGCCGCGCGCGCGAAGGGCGACCCCGAGGTCCTCGCCCGCGCGGTGGACGAAGCGCTCGCGGCCGGCGCCGACCCCGCGATCCTCGCCGTTCCCCTGGGCGACCTGCTCCTGTCGCGATCGCTCCCCGACAGCGCGCTGTCCGCGTACGCCGCCGGAATCGACGAGGGGCCGGTCGGGCCGGCGGAGCTGGAGGCGCTGGCGCGCGTCCGGCTGGCGCAGGCGCTCGCGCAGTCGGGCTCGCCTACGGCGGCCGCGGCCGAGCTCGGCGACGCGCTCGTCCGCGCGCCCGCCGATCCCGCCGGGGCCTCGGAACGGTTCGCCGATCTCGCGGCGACCCTCGGCGCCGGCGACACGCTCGACGTCGCCCGTTCGCTCGTCCTCGCGCTCGCCGCCGAGTGGCGCGGTCGCGCGGGCGACCCGGCGGGCGCCAGCGAAGATCTGGAGCGGGCGGCGGAGGCGGCGAAGTCGGCGGGAGAGATCCCGGCGCTCCTCCTCGCGGCCGGACGCTGGGCCGAGGCGGCCGGGGACACGGAGCGCGCGCGGCGTCTCTGGAGGTCCGTCGTCGACGAGCACGCGAGCACGCCGTACGCGCTCGACGCGCGCCGTCGGCTCGCGGAGGGGGGATAATGGACCGCAGGCGGTTTCTGCGCGCGCTGGGGAGCGCGGGCGCCGGCGCTCTCGCCGGCCCCGCGCTATCGAGGCTCGGCGCAGCGACCACGCGATCGGCCCACCCCGCCCTCGGCGCCGGAGCGCGGGCGGCGTCGTTCCTCATCCCCATGGACGAGGAGCAGCCGCAGCCCCTACGCGCGTACGGGATCGTGTACCGCGCGCTAGAGTCCGGCGGCCGCGCGGAGTGGCTCCTCAACTTCCGCGGCGGCGCGTTCCTCGTCGATCATCCGCCCGCCATGGACGAGGCGCTCGATCGAGGCGTCTGGACCGAGGACCCGGCCTCCTCCGCCGGCGCGCTCCAGGCCGCGCTCGGCACCGAGGACACGGTTCCCATGAAGCTCGAGGTCGCACCGAAGATCGCGGTCTACGTTCCGCCGTACGCCGCGCCATGGGACGACGCCGTGCGGCTCGCGCTCGACTTCGCGGAGATCCCGTACACGTCGCTGTGGGACTCCGAGGTGCTTCGCGCGGGGCTCGCGGAGGTCGACTGGCTCCACCTCCACCACGAGGACTTCACGGGCCAGTACGGCAAGTACGGGCTCGGCGTCCAGACCGCGGCCTGGTACCAGCAGGCGGTGACGCTCGACCGGGCGACCGCCGACGAGTTCGGTTTCGCGGACGGGCGCGCGCTGAAGGCCGCGGTCGTCGACGAAATCCGCGACTATGTGGCCTCGGGGGGCTTCCTGTTCGCGATGTGCGCGTCGAGCGAGACCCTCGACGTGGCGCTTTCGGGCGGCGGTTCCGACTTCGCGGGCACGCTCGCGTTCCGCGATTTCGCGATCGACCCCAGCGACTCGGGGCCGTTCTCGACGATCGACGGACATCGGGTCAATACGCCCGAGCGGCTTCCCCTCGACGAGGTCCTGGTCGAGCGCTTCTCGGCCACGGTCGATCCGGTCGCCGCGATGCTCACCCAGGACCACGACCTCCGGTTCCCGGACTGGTACGGCCTTACGACATCGTACCGGCCCGACACGCTCAAGCCGAGCGTCGTCGTGCTCGCGACCTGCGGCGGCGGGAGGCTCGCCAAGTACGTGCACGGCGATCACGGTGAGGGCTCGTTCACGTTTCTCGGTGGACACGATCCCGAGGACCCGCGCCACGCCGTCGGCGATCCCGCGACAGACCTGCGCGAGTTCCCGACCTCGCCCGGCTACCGCCTGATCCTCAACAACGTCCTGTTCCCGGCAGCGGAGAAGAAGGAACAGCTTACCTGACACTCGCCGACCCTCATTGACGAACTCGTACCGACCCGCCATGCTTCAAGGTTCGCACGAACTTCCCCCTTCACCGTCCGGAGACGACTCATGCCGAGGATCAACCCGCGGTGGCTCGCGCTCGCGATTGGCATCGCCCTGATGGGGTGCGCCAGAGAGGAAACCGCCGTAGACGAGATGGTCGAGGACACGACGGCCATGGCTCCCGAACCCGCCGCGCCTTCGCTCGCGGCCTTCGCGGGAACGTGGACCTTCACGGGGACGACCGAAACGGGACAGACCCCTCCTCCCTACGAGTTGACGGCGACCGCCGACCAGTCCGGCTGGACGTTCCGTTTCCCCGACCTGCCCGAGCGAGGCGTCATTCCGGTTCGCGTCCTCGAAGTCTCGGGAGACAGCGTCGTTACGGAGACGGATCAGTTCGAGAGCGCGCTGCGGCCGGGCCTCCAGGTGTGGACCCACACGGTGTATCGTCTCGAAGGAGACCGTCTGGTAGGCGATCTGGTGGCCCATTACCAGACCACCGAGGCCGACTCTGTCATCCACATCGCCGTCGTGGGCACCCGGGCCCCGTAGACCCCTTCGACGAACGCGACTGACGGTTCAGCGACCGGCTCCAGCCGACTCACTCGCGGGCACGCGGAGCGTTGGTCACGCGCTTCGCGTGCCCGTATCTTCCGATCGGAACGATCGTTGAGAGGATGACTCGACAAACGGGGTGAGGGCTTGGCCACGGCGGCGAAGACCAGGTCTCCGGAGCGCGAGCTGCTCGACCGGTTCGAGGCCGGCGACCGGCGCGCGCTGGCCCGGGCGCTCTCGTGGGTCGAGAACCAGCGTTCCGGGTTCGAGGACCTGCTCCATTCGCTGCACGGCCGCCTCGGCCACGCCTACCGGGTGGGGATCACCGGCCCGCCGGGCGCGGGGAAGAGCACGCTGACCGAGAAGTACGCGCTACGGCTTCGGGCGCGTGACCTCAAAGTCGGGATCCTGGCCGTCGACCCGAGCAGCCCGTTCACGGGCGGGGCGCTTCTCGGCGACCGGATCCGCATGCAGGACCTGACCCTGGACGAAGGTGTGTTCATCCGCTCGATGGCCTCGCGCGGCCGGCTGGGCGGGCTCGCCACGACGTCGCTCGAGGCCGCCGATCTCGTCGAAGCGTTCGGGTTCGACGTCGTGATCCACGAGACGGTCGGCGTGGGCCAGACCGAGCGCGACGTCGTCAGCGCGGCGGACACGACGGTCGTCGTCCTCGTGCCCGAGTCGGGCGATTCGATCCAGGCGATGAAGGCGGGTCTCATGGAGATCGCCGACGTCTTCGTCGTCAACAAGGCCGACCGCCAGGGCGCCGACAAGCTCGCGCGGGCGCTCAAGGCGACGCTCGGTCTCCGCGCCGCCCCGGAGGACGGCTGGGAGCCGCCGATCGTGCGCACGGTCGCCGTCGACGGGCAGGGGATCGAGGAGCTCGACGCCGCGATCGAGGCGCACCGCGAGCACGGCCGGAAGACGGGCGCGCTCGCGAAGAAGCGCGCCGCGCGCGCCGCCGAGCGCGTCCGCGACATCGTCGCCCGACGCTTCGAGCGGCGGATATGGATCGAGCGCGGCGGCGAGGCGCTCCTGGTCGAGGGCCTCGAGCGGATCGCCGCCGGGGAGACGACGCCTTACGCGCTGGCCGACGAGATCGCGCGCGCGGCCGACATCGACGAACCGGCAGACCCCGAGGGAGTGACGCCATGACCCGCACGACCCTTGACGCGCACAGGACGGACGGCGGTAGGGTGACGACGGAGGCGAAGGACGATTCGCCGCGCATGGCTCGGCTCGCCGAGCGCGTCCGCCGGTGGGAGGAGCGCCGCGCCGCCGAGCCGGTCCGCGACATCGACTTCACGACCACCTCGTCGATGGAGGTAGCGCCGATCTACACGCCGCTCGACACCGCGGGGATCGACGAGGTCCAGGACATCGGCCTTCCCGGCGAGTACCCATACACGCGCGGCGTCTATGAATCCATGTACCGGACGCGGCTCTGGACGATGCGCCAGTTCGCGGGCTTCGCGACCGCCGCGGAGACGAACGAGCGCTACCACTACCTGCTCGATCACGGGCAGACCGGCCTCTCGGTCGCGTTCGACCTGCCTACCCTCATGGGCTACGACTCCGACCACCCGATGTCCGAGGGCGAGGTGGGCGTGTGCGGAGTGGCGATCGACTCGCTGGCCGACATGGAGCGGCTCTTCCAGGGAATCCCCCTCGACAAGGTGTCCACGTCGATGACCATCAACGGTCCCGCGATCCTCTTCCTCGCCCTCTATATCGTGGTGGCGGAGAAGCAGGGGATCGACTCCACCAAGCTCCGCGGGACGATCCAGACCGACCCGCTCAAGGAGTACATCGCGCAGAAGGAGTGGCTGTTCCCGCCCGAGCCGCACCTCAAGATCGTCGTCGACATGATGGACTGGTGCACGCGGAAGGCGCCCCTCTGGCACCCGATATCGATCTCCGGCTACCACATCCGGGAGGCCGGGTCGACCGCGGTCCAGGAGCTCGCCTTCACGCTCGCCGACGGGTTCACGTACGTCGAGCGCGGGATCGCCGCCGGGCTCGACGTCGACTCGTTCGCGCCGCGGCTGTCGTTCTTCTGGAACGCGCACAACGACTTCTTCGAGGAGCTCGCCAAGTACCGCGCGGCGCGGAGGATCTGGGCGCGCCACATGAAGGAGCGCTACGGCGCGAAGAACCCACGCTCGCTCCTCATGCGGTTCCACACGCAGACGGCGGGCTGCTCCCTGACCGAGCAGCAGCCCGAGAACAACATCGTGCGCACGGCGATCCAGGCGCTGGCGGCCGTCATGGGCGGCACGCAGTCGCTCCACACGAACTCCATGGACGAGACGTTCGCGCTCCCCACCGAGAAGGCGGTCAAGATCGCGCTCCGCACCCAGCAGGTGATCGCCTACGAGTCCGGTGTTCCGAACGTCATCGATCCGCTGGGCGGATCGTACTTCGTCGAGGCGTTGACGCAGCGAATGGAGGACGAGGCCGAGGAATACTTCCGCCAGATCGAGGACATGGGCGGGGTCGTGGCCGGGATCGAGAGCGGATTCTTCCAGCGCGAGATCGCCGAGGCGGCGAGCCGCTACCAGGAGGAGATCGACACCAAACGCCGGGTGATCGTCGGTGTCAACGAGTTCATCGAGGAGGACGAGAAGCTCGAGATCCCGATCCTGCGGATCGACCCGCGCTACGAGCGCGAGCAGATCGAGCGCTTGCGGAACGTCCGCTCCGCGCGCGACTCCGGACGCTTCGACTCCGCCATGGAATCCCTGCGCGCCGCGATCCGTGCTGAGGAGAACCTGATGGAGCCCGTCCTCGAGTGCGTCCGCGCGTACGCGACGGTGGGCGAGATGGTCGAGCTCATGAAGGCCGAGTACGGCACCTGGCGCGAGCCGGAGATCTTCTAGCGCTCCTTTGACTGGTAAGCTGACTGTGTCGAGACTGCGCTTCCGGATTTCGATGTCGCTGGACGGATTCGTTGCCGGTCCTGATCAGAGCGTCGATAACCCGCTCGGGATCGGCGGCGAGGGCCTCCACGATTGGGTCATCGGGCTCGCGGCCTGGCGTGCGCCGCATGGGCTTCCGGGCGGCGAGGTCAACGAAAGCTCGAGGATCGTCGAGGAGGAGCAGGCGGGGATCGGCGCCACGATCATGGGGCGGAACATGTTCGGCGGCCATCCCGGTTCATGGAATCCGAGTGACCCCTGGAACGGCTGGTGGGGCGAGGAGCCGCCATTTCACCATCCCGTCTTCGTCCTCACCCATCACGCGCGTGAGCCGCTCGCGCTGAAGGGCGGGACGACCTTCACGTTCGTCACCGACGGGATCGAGTCCGCGCTCGACCAGGCGCGCGAGGCGGCCGGCGGGGAGGACGTGATGTTGGGTGGCGGGGCCGACGTGGCGCAGCAGTACTTGAGGGCCGGTCTCGTCGACGAGATGGAGATCCATCTCGTGCCCGTCCTCCTGGGCGGCGGCGAGCGACTCTTCGACGGCGTGGGGAGGGAACTCCACGGGCTCGAGCTGGTGCGGACGGTCGCGACGCCGGACGTCGTGCATTGGAAGTTCGCGAGACGCTGAACCTTGCGGACGGTCGCGGCAGGTCCGTTGGTAGGGCGTCCGGTCGGCGCGTAGATTCTCGCGTTCGGATCGTCGGGCCCAATGGCAACCCCCCACGGAGGGGCGATGGACGAGCGCAAGATCCGCGTGCTGGTCGGCAAGCCCGGCCTGGACGGGCACGACCGCGGCGCCAAGGTCGTGGCCGCGGCCCTCCGGGACGCCGGGATGGAGGTCATCTACACCGGCCTCCACCAGACCCCCGAGAAGATCGTCGAGACCGCGCTCCAGGAAGACGTGGACGTGATCGCGCTGTCGATCCTGTCGGGCGCCCACATGACGCTCTTCCCGCGTGTCCTCGAGCTCATGCGCGAGAAGGGGATGGAAGGGATCCTCCTGACCGGGGGAGGGATCATCGGCAGGGAGGACATGGCCGAGCTCCAGAAGATGGGCAGCGGCCGTCTCTTCGGCCCCGGCACGACCACGCAGTCGATCGTCGACTACATCCGGGAGTGGGCCGGCGAGAACGCCGGCTCCCGGGCCTGACCCCACAGACATCGTGGACCTCGACCTGACCTCCGAGCAGCGGTTGCTGGTCGAGACCGTGCGACAGTTCGCGCGCGAGCGGATCGCGCCGATCGCGGCCGAGCACGACGAGTCGGGCGAGTTCCCGTGGGACACCGTCCGCGAGATGGCGGACCTGGGACTCTTCGGCGTTCCGTTCGAGGAGGAGTACGGCGGCGCGGGGGCGGACGCGCTGTCGCTCGCCCTCGTGGTCGAGGAGCTGGCGCGGGTCGACGCATCGCATTCGATCACGGTCGGCGCCCACACCTCGCTCTGCGCGTCGCCGATCCACGACTTCGGGACACCCGAACAGAAGGAGCGCTTCCTGACGCCGCTCGCGCGCGGCGAGAAGCTGGGTTCCTTCGGCCTTACCGAGGCGACCTCGGGGTCCGACGCCGCGAACATGGCGACGCGGGCCGTAAAGGACGGAGACCACTGGGTCCTGAACGGCACCAAGGTGTTCATCACCAACGCCGGCGTAGCCGGTATCTACGTCGTTGCGGCCATGACCGATCCCGGAAGGAAATCGAAGGGCATCTCGATGTTCATCGTCGAAAAGGAAGCGCAGGGCCTGCGCTCGGGAAAGAAGGAGGACAAGCTCGGCTGGCGGGCGAGCGACACGCGGGAGCTGATCCTGGAAGAGGTGCGGGTGCCCGCCGATCAGCTCCTGGGCGACGAGGGGCGCGGTTTCCAGCAGGCCCTCCACACGCTGACAGGCGGCCGGATCGGGATCGCAGCGCACGCGCTGGGGATCGCCGAGGGCGCGTTCGACGCCGCCCGCGCCTACGCACAGGACCGCGAGCAGTTCGGGCGGCCGATCGCGGAGTTCCAGGCGATCCAGTTCAAGCTGGCGGACATGGCTACCGGGATCGAGGCGGGACGGCTGCTCACGCACCGGGCCGCGCGGCTGAAGGACACCGGTCTGGATTACCGCCTGGCGGCGGCACAGGCCAAGCTCTTCTGCTCGGAGCTCGCGATGCGGACCACGATAGAGGCCGTGCAGATCCACGGCGGGAACGGCTACACGCGGGATTATCCGGTCGAGCGGATGATGCGAGACGCGAAGGTGACGGAGATCGGCGAGGGAACGAGCGAGATCCAGCGGACGATCATCGCCCGCGCGATTCTGGACGGCGGCGGGTGACGATGACGCGCTACGAGTGGCCCACGCTTCTCTGGGGCGAGCGCACGATCACGGTCCTGTCCGACGGGCTTCAGCGGCTGGACGGCGGCGCGATGTTCGGCGTGGTGCCGCGCGTACTCTGGGAGAAGAAGCTCCCGCCCGACGATCGCAACCGGATCCGCCTCGGGATGAACTGCCTCCTCGTGGACGGCCCCGACGGAAGGACGATCATCGAGGTGGGCTCGGGGGACAAGGACGACGCGAAGTTCCAGGACATCTACGGGCTCGAGCGGGACGGCGGCCTGCCGAAGCGGCTCGCCGACCGCGGCGCTCCGCCGGAGACCGTCGACCGCGTCGTTCTCACGCACCTCCACTTCGACCACGCGGGGGGCGCGACGATGTGGGCGGACGACGGCATGACCGCCGTGCCGACGTTCCCGAACGCGACATACTTCATCCATCGCGGGGAATTCGACGACGCGATGAACCCCAACGCGAGGAACGCGGCGTCCTACCTGAGGCGGAACTACGCGCCGCTCGACGAGGCCGGCCGCGTGCGGTGGGTCGCCGACGGCGAGAGGATCGACGGGATCCGGATCTTCGAGACCCCGGGCCACACCCGTCATCACGTGTCTGTCGGCGTCGACGACGGGGAGGGCCGCCTGGTCGTATTCCTGGGCGACCTCGTGCCGACGACGCACCACCTGCCCGATCCGTGGATCATGGCGTACGACCTGTATCCGGTCACGACGCTCGAGACCAAGCAGCGGTTCCTGGCCCGGATCCACGACGAGGGGTGGCTGTGCGCGTTCGTCCACGACGCCGACTACCCGTTGTCGTGGCTGAAGCGCGACGGACGCGGACGACACGAGCGGGACGAGGAGCGTGATCCGTGGGGCGGCTGAGGATCGGAGTGGTAGGCGGCGGCCCGGCCGGGGCCTACGCGGCATGGCAGGCGGCCGCGCAGGGGCACGACGTCACGTTCTTCGATCACCGCGCACCCTGGGAGAAGCCGTGCGGGGGCGGGATCACCGTCAAGGCGCAGGACGAGTTTCCGTGGATCGCCGAGCTCGAGCCCCGCGCCCGGGAGGTGACCGAGTTCCGCTTCCGCTCCCCCACGGATCGCGAGGTCGAGTTCGGCTGCCCGCGTCCGACCCTGATCTTCGCGCGCGCGGAGTTCGACGAGGCGGTGCGCGAGCGCGCGCGGGCCGCGGGTGCGCGCCAGCTTGCACTGAAGGTCCAGTCGGTCGAGCGCGGCCGCGCCGGCTGGGTGCTCGACGCCCAGGGAGAGCGGTTCGAGGTCGACTTCCTCGTCGGGGCCGACGGCGCGGTGAGCACGGTGCGGGACACGGTTCTGCCCGAGTTTCCGGACTTCCTCAACTCGATCGCGGCCGGGTTCTTCATCCCCGCCCGGCTCGAGCGGATCGAAACCAAGTTTTTCTCCGACGCGCGCGGCTACCTGTGGTTCTTCCCGCGTCCCGACCATCTCTCGGTGGGGCTGTGCCTCTGGGGCGGAGAGGCCGGCGCGGCAGCCGGCCGCGAGACCCGGCAGCGGCTGCTCGAGCTCCTCGACACGTACTACCCGGACCTCGATCCCGGGAGTGGCAAAGGGTACGGCGCGTTCATCCCTACGATCATGAACCCCGCGTGCTGGAAGGTGCCTCGCGGCGGCCGCGACTGGGCGCTGGTCGGCGACGCCGGCGGGTTCGTGGACGCGATCACGGGCGAGGGGATCTTCTACGCCATGCGCTCGGCGCGCGCCTGGAGCCGCGCGCTGGCCGCGGGAAGCCCCGAGACGTACGACCAGGTCTGGCGCTCCGAATTCGGGCACGAGCTCGCGAAGGCGAGCGCGCTCGTCCACCGGTTCTACCATCCGCGCTTCATCGAGCGGGTCATCGACTTCGGCACGAAGAGCGCGAGCGTGCGGCGGCTCCTCTCCGACCTCGTGATGGGAAACCAGTCCTATGTCACGCTGCGCCGGCGGCTCCAGCGCGAGATCGTCCGCGGCGCGGCGCGCCGCATGACCCGGTTCCTGCGTCCCGCGGCGGCGGCCCGGTGAGCCCGTCCCGACAGATGAACGTCCATACCATCGATTCGTGAAGGAGGCCAGGCAATGAACGACTTCAGCGATCGCACGACGCCGGTCATCGTCAGCGCGTGCCGAACGCCCATCGGCAAATTTCTGGGCGCGCTGGCGCCGAAGACCGCGCCCGAGCTGGGGGCCATCGCGATCCGGGAGGCGATCTCCCGCGCGGAGATCGACCCCCAGACGATCGACGAGGTGATCATGGGGCAGGTCGTGCAGGCGGGAAGCGGCCAGGCGCCGGGGCGGCAGGCTGCGCACTACGCCGACGTGCCGGATACCGTGCCCGCCGTGACGGTCAACAAGGTCTGCGGCTCGGGGCTAAAGGCGGTCATGCTGGCAGCGCAGTCGATCCGCGCGGGCGACCAGTCGTGCGTCGTCGCCGGCGGGCAGGAGTCGATGTCCAACGCGCCGTTCCTGCTCTTCGGCGCGCGCGAAGGGCTGAAGTTCGGCGACCAGACGCTCGTCGACGCGATGGTCAAGGACGGCCTCTGGTGCGCGTTCGAGGGCGTCCACATGGGGAAGCACGCCGAGCTGACGGCGGAGACATCCGAGATCTCGCGCGAGGAGCAGGACAAGTTCGCGCTCGGAAGCCACAGGAAGGCCGTGGCCGCGATCGAGGCCGGGAAGTTCCGTCCGGAGATCGTGCCTGTCGCGATCGAGACCCGGAAGGGAACGACCGTCGTCGACACCGACGAGGGCCCCCGCAAGGACACCTCGATGGACGTTCTGGCCAAGCTTAAGCCGGCGTTCACGAAGGAGGGGACGGTGACGGCCGGCAATGCGCCGGGGCTCAACGACGGCGCCAGCGCGCTCGTCGTGACGAGCGTCGCGTACGCGCGGGAGCACGATCTCGAGCCGATGGCGCGGATCGTCGACTACGCGGCGGCAGGCACGGAGCCGAAGCTCCTCTTCTACGCCCCCGTTTTCGCCGTCCGCCGACTCATGGACAGGACCGGCACCGGAATCGACGACTACGAGCTCATCGAGGCCAACGAGGCGTTCGCGGTGCAGGCGCTGGCCGACGGCAAGGAGCTGGGCTGGGACTGGGACCGCGTGAACGTGCACGGCGGCGCCGTCGCGCTCGGCCACCCGATCGGGGCCAGCGGCGCGCGCGTACTGACGACCCTGCTCTATGCGCTCAGGGACCGTGACGAGCGGCGCGGCCTGGCGACCCTGTGCCTCGGCGGCGGCAACGCGGTCGCGATGGAGGTCGAGCGTCTGTGAGACGGCACCGATGACGATGGTCAAGAGGAACGTAGCCGTCGTCGGGGCGGGCACGATGGGGAACGGCATCGCCCACGTGTTCGCGGCCCACGGCTATCCCGTGACGCTGATCGACAGCGATCCCCTCGCGCTCCGCAGGGGAATGGACACGATCGCGAAGAATCTCGAGCGCCAGGTGTCGAAGGGCGCCATCACCGAGCACGACAGGGAGATCGCGCTCGAGAGCATCGAGGCGCAGGAAGACCTGGAGTCCGCCCACGCGGCCGACCTCGTCGTCGAGGCGATCGTCGAGGACGAGGAGGTCAAGGCCGACGTGTTCCGGACGCTCGACGCCATCGTCCAGCCCATGGGGATCCTTTCCAGCAATACATCGTCGATCTCGATCACCCGCCTCGGAGCGGTGACGTCGCGGCCCGATCAGACGATCGGAATGCACTTCATGAACCCGGTGCCGGTCATGAAGCTTGTCGAGGTGATTCGGGGCTACGCGACCTCGGACGACACCCACCGCACGGTGGTCGAGCTGGCGACCGCCCTGGGGAAGACGCCGATCACCGTGCGCGATTATCCGGGTTTCGTGTCGAACCGGGTCCTCATGCCGATGATCAACGAGGCCATCTACTGCGTCATGGAAGGGGTCGCCGAGCCGGAGGCGATAGACACGGTCATGAAGCTCGGAATGAGCCACCCGATGGGGCCGCTCGCGCTCGCCGACTTCATCGGGCTCGACGTCTGCCTGGCGATCCTCGAGGTCCTCCAGGACGGTTTGGGGGATCCCAAGTACCGTCCCTGCCCGCTCCTCCGGCAGATGGTCGCGGCGGGTCGCCTGGGGCGAAAGACCGGCGCCGGATTCTTCGAGTACGGGGAGGGCCGTTGACGCTCACGGGAACGAAGGTCGCGACGGAGGGGCTCCTTCCCCTGACCGACGTCCAGCGGGAGATCGTGCGCACCGCGCGCGACTTCGCCGCCAACGAGCTCGCCCCCCACGTCGCCGAGCGCGACCGGAAGGGCGAGTTCTCCCGCGAGCCGATCGACGCGCTCGGCCGGCTCGGCTTCCTCGGCATGCTGATCCCCGAGGAGTGGGGGGGAAGCGGCCTCGACACCGTCACCTACCTCCTCGCGCTCGAGGAGATCGCGCGCGTCGACCCGGCGCTCGCCGTCTCGATGAGCGTCCACAACTCGCTTCCAACCCAGCTCATCCTGGCCCACGGATCGGAAGACCTCAAGGAGCGGTACCTCCTCCCGATGGCGGAAGGGCGGATGCTGGGTGCGTTCGCTCTGTCCGAAGCGCACGCGGGTTCCGATCCCGCCGCGCTCTCCTGCAGCGCGGTCCGGCGGGGGGACGCCTGGGTTCTCAACGGAGCCAAAGCGTGGGTGACCAATGGCGGAACCGCCGACGTCGTGCTGGCGATGGCACGGACGGGCGGCAGCGGATCGCGTGGCGTCAGCGCCTTCGTGGTCGAGCCGGGGTGGGAGGGATACGCGGTCGGCAAGGAGGAGAAGAAAATGGGCCTGCGCTCGTCGAACACCGTGGAGATCGTGTTCCGCGACCTCGAGGTCCCGGCGGCGAACCTCCTCGGCGAGGAGGGAAAAGGCCTGTCGTACGCGCTCGGGGCGCTCGAGCACGGGCGGCTCGGGATCGCCGCCCAGGCGCTCGGCATCGCGAGCGCGTGCCTGGACCTCGCCATCGCGTGGGCCCGCGACCGGCAGGCCTTCGGCCAGCCGATCGCCGACTTCCAGGGAATCCGATTTCTGCTCGTCGACCTCGCCGCGCAGATCGAGGCTGCGCGCGCCCTGACGCATGCCGCGGCCGCGAAGAAGGACCGCGGCGAGCACGCGCGCAAGGAGGTCGCCATGGCCAAGCTTCTGTCCAGCCGAGCCGCGATGGACGCCGCCGTGAAGGCGGTCCAGGTCTATGGGGGATACGGGTACATGAAGGACTACCCGGTGGAGCGCTACTTCCGGGACGCCAAGGTAACCGAGATCTACGAAGGCACATCCGAGATCCAGCGGCTCGTGATTGCCAGCGAACTTCTGGACGGCTAATCTCAGTTCTCCGCGCCGCGGCGCGATCCCTTCGATAACCGAGAGGAGACCGGAATTGGACGTCTTCGACCAGATCCACGAGGCCCATCACGAGCAAGTGGTGTTCTGTCACGACGAGGAGTCGGGCCTCGATTCGATCATCGCGATCCACGACACGACGCTGGGCCCGGCTCTCGGCGGGACGCGTATGTGGCCGTATCGCTCGGCGGACGAGGCGCTGATCGACGTCCTGCGACTGTCGGAGGGGATGACGTACAAGGCCGCGGTGGCCGACCTCGAGCTGGGCGGTGGCAAGGCCGTCATCATCGGGGACTCCAAGCGCGACAAGACACCCGAGCTCCTGCGCGCGCATGGCCGCTTCGTCGACACGCTCGGCGGCCGCTACATCACCGCCGAGGACGTCGGCATCGGCGTCGAGGACATGGAATACGTCTACGAGGAGACGAAGCACGTGACCGGCATCCGCTCGACGCCGCACGGCTCCGGCGACCCCTCGCCCGTCACCGCCTATGGCGTCTACCACGGAATCAAGGCCTCGTGCCGAAAGAAGCTCGGCACCGACGAGCTGAAGGGGATCCGCATCGCCGTCCAGGGGGCGGGTCACGTCGGCTATAACCTGTGCGAGAACCTGGCGTCGGAAGGCGCGGAGCTCACGATCTGCGACATCGACGACGAGCGAGTGCGGAAAGTGGTCGACGACTTTCGCGCCACTCCGGTCACTACGGACGCGATCTACGACGTCAACTGCGACGTCTTCGCGCCGTGCGCGCTCGGGGCGATCATCAACGACGGCACGCTCAGGCGGCTGCGCTGCTCGATCGTGGCGGGCGCGGCGAACAACCAGCTCGAGGAGGATCGCCACGGCGACGCGCTCGATGCCAAGGGGATCCTCTACGCACCGGACTACGTCATCAACGCGGGCGGCCTGATCAACGTCTACGGCGAGCTAGTGGGATACGGCATCGAAACCGCCAAGCAGAAGGCGCGCGGGATCTACGGGACCCTCCTCTCCATCTACGACATCGCGGAAGAGGACGGAATCCCCACCTATCGGGCGGCGGACCGGCTGGCCCGCGAGCGGATACGCAAGGCCCGGGAGCAGAAGGCCGAACGGCCGCAGCCGGTAGCCGAGCGGGCGTGAATCCACGCGCGGTCCTGCTCGCGGCGGACCACGCCGGCTACGAGCTCAAGCAGGATCTGGCCCGCCACCTGACCGATCTCGGGTACGAGCCCCGGGACCTGGGAACGGATTCCCCCGACAGCGTCGACTACCCCGATTACGCCCATCGGCTGGCGGAGGCGCTCGAGCGCGGCGAGGCGACGCGGGGAGTCCTGTTCTGCGGGGCCGGGATCGGGATGTCGATCGCGGCCAACCGCCATCCCGGCGTACGGGCCGCGAATTGCCTCGACGAGCGCATGGCCGCCCTCGCGCGCGAGCACAACGACGCCAACGTGCTGTGCCTCGGCTCGCGGCTACTCGATGCCGACCAGGCCAAGAAGATCCTCTGGACGTTCCTCGAGACTCCGTTCGGCGGCGGGCGCCACGGCCGCCGGGTGGAGAAGATCGAGACCGCGAAGTCGGGTGCCCGCGCGTGAAGGGACTGCGCGAGACCGACCCCGAGATCTACGAAGTCCTCCTCTCGGAGATGGAGCGCCAGGCCGACGGCCTGGAGTTGATCGCCAGTGAGAACTTCGTCAGCCCCGCCGTACTCGAGGCCACCGGCTCGGTTCTCACCAACAAGTACGCCGAAGGGTATCCGGGCAAGCGCTACTACGGCGGCTGCGAGGTCGTGGACGTCGCCGAGCGCCTGGCGATCGATCGGGCGAAGGAGCTCTTCGGGGCCGATCACGCGAACGTCCAGCCGCACAGCGGATCGCAGGCCAACATGGCCGCGTACCTGGCGCTGATGGAGCCCGGGGATACCCTGCTCGGGATGGATCTGTCGGCCGGTGGACACCTGACGCACGGAAGCAAGGTCAACTTCAGCGGCCGGCTCTTCGCGGTCGCGAGCTACGGCGTCGACGCGGACAGCGGGCTCATCGACTACGCGGCGCTCCAGCAGACAGCCGAGGGAGCGCGGCCGCGGGTCATCGTCGCGGGCGGGAGCGCTTACAGCCGGACGATCGACTTCGCGCGCTTCCGCGAGGTGGCCGATTCGGTCGGCGCGCGGCTCGTCGTCGACATGGCGCACTTCGCCGGTCTCGTCGCGGGAGATGCGTTTCCGTCCCCGGTTCCGCACGCGGACGTCGTAACGTCGACCACCCACAAGACGCTGCGCGGGCCGCGCGGCGGTCTGATCCTGTGCCGGGAGGAGCATGCGAAGGCGGTAGGGAAGTGGATCTTCCCGGGGATCCAGGGCGGACCGCTGATGCACGTGATCGCCGCCAAGGCGGTGGCCTTCGGCGAGGCGCTCGAGCCTTCGTTCCGGGACTACGCGGCGCGGGTGATCGAAAACGCCCGGGTTCTCGCCGCGACGCTGATGGAGCGGGGCTACCACGTGGTCACCGACGGCACCGACTCCCATCTGTTTCTCCTCGATCTGCGGAGGAGCGGCGAGCTGACGGGGAAGGACGCCGAGACGGCGCTCGGCCTGGCCGGCATCACGGTGAACAAGAACACCGTTCCCGGCGAGACGCGGAGCCCCTTCGTGACGAGCGGGATCCGGGTCGGCACGCCCGCCCTGACGACCCGCGGGATGGGCGAAGAGGAGATGCGGCGGATCGGGAGCTGGATGGCGGACGTCCTCGACGCTCCGAACGACCGCGGCCGCCTTACCGCGCTCCGGGAGCGGGTTCACGAATTCTGCGTCTCGTTCCCGCTCTACCGCGGCTTGCTGGACGCGCGCCGCGCCCCGGTTTCGCTCGCCCCCTGAGGCTTTCCGTCCGATGACCTTCCGCATCCCGGTCCGCTCCGCGGAGGCGGAGACGATCGTCCGCGGTTCGCGCTTCCGGGCCTGGATCGGCCGCGCCGAGGACGTCGAAGAGGCCGATGGCGTCCTCGACGGCCGCGCCGCGGCCGACCGCGACGCCACCCACCATTGCTGGGCCTACCGCGTCTGGCGGGACGGGCGCATCGAAGAGGCGGGCTTCGACGCCGGGGAACCCGGCGGCACGGCGGGCCGGCCGATCCTGGGCTCGCTCCAGGCCGCGGAGTTGATCCAGGCGGTCTGCGTGGTCTCCCGCTGGTTCGGGGGTGTCAAGCTCGGCACGGGAGGCCTCGTCCGGGCATATGCCGACGCCGCCAGGACGGCGATCGAGGCCGCGCGCGAGTCCGGTGCGGTGCTCGACGCGATACAGGAGGTGGCGTTCGGCGTCCGCTTCCCGTATGCGCTGTCCGGCGCTGTCCAGCGGGTCGTTTCCCGCTTCGCCGCTTCTTCCACCGGGTCCGACTACGGCGAGCTCGTGGAGCTCGAGCTCCACGTCCCGGCGAGTCGGGCGGATGCGTTCGAGCGTGCGCTGGCCGACGGCACGGCGGGGGCGATCTCCATGCGCCGCGGAAGGACGCGCTGGGAGGCGGTCAAGCCGCGCCCCACCCGCTAGCGGAGAATCGCTCCACGCCCCGGGCGCGCCTCGTTTTGGAACAACGACCGGGGTGGGAGATCCGCTTGACGCCGCGCTCCGCGGCCGCCTACCTTCGACTCGTCTCGAGCAGGGAGCAGCATGAACGACAAGACACGCGAGAAGACGCCGGTCGAAGAGCTGCTGGCGGACATCGATTCCTACATCCATGACTGGTTCCAGGCCAAGCTGCCGTTCACGTTCCAGGGAGGGGTCCGCTGGACCCCGCCGACGGACGTGTTCGAGACCGAGGACGCGGTGCACGTGACGATGGCGATCCCCGGCACCCGCCCGGAGGACATGAGCGTGCACTTCGAGCACGACACCCTCCTCGTGCGGGGAGTGCGCCGCGAGCGGTGCGGCGATTCCCGTCGGTACCTCAAGATGGAGATCCCCGTCGGCGCCTTCTCCAGGCGCTTGCGGATCGCGCGACCGGTGAACGCTGACGGCATCAAAGTTGCGTACACCGAAGGCATGCTGCGCGTGACGCTTCCCAAGGTCCATCCCCGGGTAGACGTGCCGATCGCCTGAGATGGAGAGCATCTACCTCGACTGCACGACGATCGAGCGACTGAGGTCCCTCGACCCCCGATACAACGAGCGCGCGTACGCCTTCGTCCTGGCGGCGTTGGAAGAGGTCGTGCAGAAACTGCCCCGCCGCAGGCACGTGTCGGGGAGCGAGCTGGTCTCGGGCTGCCGCGACCTCGCGCTCCGGCTCTACGGGCCGATGGCCAAAACCGTGCTCGAGTATTGGAGCGTGCGCGCAACGCGCGACATCGGCGAGGTGGTGTTCAACCTGCTCGAAGTGGGAGTGCTTTCCAAGGACGAGGCGGACTCGAAGAACGACTTCGACGACCTGTTCGACTTCACGGAAGTCTTCGAGACGAACTATCCTTGGGGAGGGCGCTCGCTCGCCTGAGCTCGGGCCACGGGAGGGGGTAGGGATGGAAGCCCAGTTTCCACAATGCCAGAAATGCAACGAAGGTGTGCTGCTGCCGCTGTCCGACTACGGGCGGGAGGGCGCCACGATCCGCTACAAGGCGTGGGTGTGCACCAACCCCGAATGCGGATTCAACCTGAGGATCGACAACGGCGAGATCTCCATCGGCCGCACGGTCGGGCAGTCCTTCAAATAGCCCCTCCAGATCGGGCGCCGTGATCCGCGCCATCGTCTTCGATCTCGACAACACGCTAGTCGATTTCATGTCGATGAAGAGGCTCGCCGTGGAGGCGGCCATCGACGCCATGATCGACGCGGGACTTCCCCTCGAGCGGGACGACGCCGAGCGGGAGATCTTCTCGATCTACGAGCGCGAGGGGATCGAGTACCAGCGGGTGTTCGACGACCTGCTGGAGTCGCGTATGGGGCACGTGGACCACAAGATCCTGGCCGCCGGGATCGTGGCCTACCGGCGCGCGCGCGAAGCGGCGCTCGTCCTGTATCCGCACGTGACCGTCACCCTGATGACGCTGATCAAGAAGGGGCTGAAGCTCGCGGTCGTGTCGGATGCCCCGCGGAGAGAAGCATGGCTGAGGCTCTGCTATCTGAACCTGCACCACATGTTCGACGTCGTGGTCACGCATGAGGACACGGGGGAGCGGAAACCGTCGCCGGCGCCTTTCCGGCTGGTGCTGGAGCGGCTCGGGGTGGAGCCGGAGGAGGCCCTGATGGTGGGCGACTGGCCGGAGCGCGACGTAGTGGGGGCCATGCAGCTCGGGATGCGCACCGCGTTCGCGCGCTACGGCGATACGTTCGGCACCAACCACTCGGGAGCCGACTACGATCTCGAGGACCTCCAGCAGCTCGTCGAGATCGTCGAGCGAATCGAGGAGGGCGCGTGAGCGAGTGCTTGTTCTGCAGGATCGTGGCCGGCGAGATCCCGGCCGACCTCGTGGCCGAGGCGGACGACTGGGTGGCCTTCCGCGACATCCATCCCCAGGCGCCGACCCACGTGCTGATCGTGCCGCGGCGGCACATCCCCACGCTGGACGACCTGACCTCTTCGGACGCGCCGCTGATGGGCTCCCTGGTCGCTGCGGCGGCGGAGATCGCCCGAGACGAGGGGCTGGTCGAGGGCGGCTACCGGGTAGCGGCCAACTGCGGCGCCGGCGCGGGCCAGAGCGTGTTCCACATCCACCTGCACGTGCTGGGCGGCCGCCCCTTCGGGTGGCCACCGGGATGAGGGGAGAGGGCGTGAGCATCGTCGAACGAATCCAGAACGATCAGAAGTCCGCGCTCAAAGCGGGCGAGAAGGACCGTCTCTCTGCGCTGCGCCTCCTGTCGAGCGAGCTCAAGAACCGCCGCATCGAGCTCGGCCGGGACTTGACCGACGAGGACGCGATCGAGGTCCTGATGAAGGCGCTCAAGCAGCGGCGCGAGTCCGAGGAGCAGTTCGGCAAGGGCGGCCGACCCGAGCTTGCCGCGCGCGAGGCCGCGGAGGCGGAGGTCATACGCGGATATCTGCCGGCGCAGCTCTCGGACGAGGAGCTGAACGCCATGGTCGACGCGGCGATCGCCGAGGCCGGTGCGACGAGCATGAAGGACATGGGCGCCGTGATGGGGCGGCTCATGCCGAAGCTCAAGGGCCGCGCCGAGGGCGCCGTCGTCAGCGCGCGCGTGAAGGAGCGCCTGGGGTGAACAGGGAACCTGGGACGGTAGGTGGACGACCCCCCTCGCGGGGGTCGTCGCGTTTGGGCAGCCGATGAGGCTCGATGCGGAGACGATCGCGGCCCTGGAGTGGGACCGCGTCCGGGAAGTGGTGGCGGGGTCGACCAGCTCCTCGCTCGCGCGACGAACGCTGGAGCGCTGGCAGCCGCGGGCGAACCTCGCCGAAGCGCGGGCGGCGCTGGACGAGGTGACCGAGGGGATGGATCTCGCGGGGATCGCCCGGCTGCCGGCCCCGTTCGTCGAAGACCAGGACCGGACGCTGAGGGTCCTCGCCGTCCAGGGCTCAGCGCTCGACGGGCGGGCCCTGATCGACGCGGCCCGGACGCTCGAGGCGACCCGCCGGTTCGCCCGCTTCGTGCGTCAGGAGGGAGGCCGGTGGCCGCTCCTGGCGGAGCGGTTCCGCGTCGCGCCCGAGGAGCTCGAGCTCGAGACGAGGATCCTGGACGCCTTCGACCCCGAGGCGCGTCTCGTGGACACGGCCAGTCCCAGGCTCCGGGAGCTGAGGGCCGAGGTCCGAAGCCACCGGGCCGCGCTCGTCGAGCGCCTCTCCCGACTCATCGCTCGGCTCCCGCACGTCCTGGTCGCTGCCGACAGCCGGCCGACGTTCCGCGAGGGCCGCTACCTGGTGCCGCTCCGCCGCGAGGCGCTCGGGGAGGTGCCCGGCATCGTCCACGACGAGTCCGCCTCGGGAGCGACGGTGTTCCTCGAGCCGCACGAGGTCGTGGAGCGGAACAACGAGCTCCGCCGCGCGGAGCTGGCGGTCGGCCGGGAGGAGGAGCGGATCCTGCGCGAGCTGACGGCCGCGCTCGCCGAGCGGCGGGGAGAGCTGGAGCTCGCGGCGCGGCTCGCGCTCCACGCCGAGACCGTGCTGGCCCGCGCCAGGTACGCGCTGTCCGCGGGCGGCGTACCGCCGGAGCTCGGCGGAGAGGGCCTCGTGCTGCGCGGAGCGCGCCACCCGCTCCTCGTCGAGCGGCTGGCGGAGCAGGGTGGCGAGATCGTGCCGCTCGACCTCGAGCTCGTGGAGGACGAGCGGGGGCTCGTGATCAGCGGACCCAACACGGGCGGGAAGACCGTGCTCCTCAAGACCGTCGGCACCGTCGTCCTCATGGCCCAGAGCGGCATCGTGCCGCCGGTGGCGGCCGGCACGCGGCTTCCCTGGCACGAGGCCGTGTACGCCGACATCGGCGACACGCAGTCGATCGCGCAGGACCTCTCCACGTTCACCGCGCATCTGACGCGGCTCAAGGCCGCCCTCGAGGGGGCGGGGCCGGGCACGCTCATCCTGATCGACGAGATCGGCGCCTCCACGGACCCCGCGGAGGGCGCGGCGCTGGCGGCGGCGCTCCTCGAAGCCTGGGTGGCGAGGCGGGCGCGGACGATCGTGACGACCCACTACCACACGCTGAAGATCGCGACCGCGCGCGCGCCCGGAATGGTGAACGGATCGCTGGCCTACGATCTCGAGCGGAACGAGCCCCTGTACCGGTTCGTCAAGGGCGTGCCGGGCCGCTCGTTCGGCCTGGAGCTGGCCGCGCGCTGGGGAATCGAGCCCGCGGTGCTGGCCCGTGCCCACGAGTCGCTGGACCACGGTGCGCGCGACCTCGACGAGGTGACCCGACGCCTGGCCGAGGAGGAGCAGGCCTTCGTCGAGGCGCGTCGGGCCCTCGAGGAGGAGCGCCAGGCGATCGGGGAGGCGGAGAGCGCCAGGGCGCGCCGTATCGCCGCGGATGCCTTGGAGCGTCGGGAGGCGGCGGAGCGTCGGCTGGGTGAGCTGGAGGGACAGATCGACCGGATGCGGGAGGAGATGCGCCGCCAGCAGCGGAAGCTCCGGGAGCGCACGGCGGAGCTCTCCGAGGCCGAGGCGTCGACGCGGGCCGCGCAGGCCCTCGCCGAGGAGATGGCGAGCGTGGCCGAAGCGCTCAGGGCCGAGCGCGAGGCGCTACTCGGGCAGCGCGATCGCCCGCCCGTCGAGCCCGGCGACCTCGTCCGCATCCCGCGCTACGATGTGGTCGGCGAGGTGGTCTCGCTGAGCCGAACCGACGACACATGCGCGGTTCAGGCCGGCCAGGTGCGGATCGCGTGCCGGGCGAGCGAGCTCGAGATCGTGACGAAGGCCGCCGACCGGACGGACGCGAAGGAGCCGGCCTCCGCCGTCCCGGCCGACTCCGGCGACGACGGTCAGCCGCTGCCACTGGAGATCGACCTGCGGGGGATGACGGCGGACGAGATCGGCTATCCGCTCGCTGGCGCGCTCGAGCGCGCATACCATACGGGCAGGCCGGTCATCCGCTTCATCCACGGCAAGGGGACCGGCGTCCTGCGCCGCCGCGTGGCCGAGCTCCTGGAGAAGCACCCCTACGTGCACGGCTTCCGGCTGGGGCATTGGAACGAAGGCGGAGACGGCGTGACGATCGCCACGCTCGCTCCAGAAGGTTCCGAGGAGGAGAGCGCCTGAGCATCCCCGAGCACGTCATCGAGGAGATCCGCGACCGCGTCGACATCGTCGAGATCGTCGGCGAGGTGGTGCAGCTCAAGAAGCGCGGCCGCAGCTGGGTCGGCCTGTGTCCGTTCCATCCCGAGAAGACACCCTCGTTCACCGTCAGCGCCGAAAAGGGGATGTACTACTGCTTCGGCTGCCAGGCCGGTGGAAACGCGTTCACGTTCCTGATGGAGCACGAGAAGATCGAGTTCCCGGACGCGGTCCGGACCCTGGGGCAGCGCGTGGGAGTGGAGGTGCCCGACAGGGAGCCCGCCGATCTCGCGGACCCCAACGCCCCCATCCACCACGCCAATCGCATGGCGGCGGAGTTCTACCATCGCCTCCTCCGGGAATCCCCAGACGCCGCCGGCGCGCGCGACTACCTGTCCGGCCGCGGGGTCGGGGAACCGATCCAGGAGGCGTTCCTGCTCGGCTGGGCCCCGGAGTCGTGGGACGCGCTTCTGGGGGAGGCCAAGCGGCAGGGCGTGGGCGAGGACGCGCTCCAGCGCGCCGGCCTGATCGGCAGGAGCGAGAAGACCGGCGGGCTGTTCGACCGCTTCCGGGGTCGCGTGATGTTCCCGATCCGATCCGTGGGCGGGAAGGTGGTCGGCTTCTCGGGTCGCCGGCTCGACGCGGAGGAGCCGAAGTACCTGAACACCGCCGATACGCCCGTGTTCGCCAAGGGGCGGATGCTGTTCAATCTGGACCAGGCGCGGCCGGCGATCCGGCGCGCCGGGGCGGCCGTCGTCGTCGAGGGAAACTTCGACGTCGTCGCGCTGACGGAAGCGGGGTTCAAGAACGTCGTGGCGCCGCTCGGTACCGCGTTCACCGACGAGCAGTCCCGGATACTCAAGCGCTACACGTCTACCGCGTACCTCGCGTACGACGGGGACGCGGCGGGTCAGCGCTCGGCGTTCAAAGCGGCGGACATGCTGCTGGCCGCGGGGGTCACAGCGCGAGTCGTCGCCCTGCCGCGGGGAAAGGATCCGGCATCGCTGGTCCAGGATGGCGGGGCGGCTGCGTTCGGGGAGCGGCTGGAGGCGAGCGAGGACGTGATCGACGCGAAGCTCCGGATCGTGCGCGAGAGAGTCGACCTGTCCGATGTCCCGCGGAAGCGGCGCGCAATCAAGCGGCTGCTCGAGTCGGTGGCGCGTGTCCCCGACCGCGTCACGCGGGAGCTGTACGTGGGGAAGATCGCGAGCGAGCTCGACGTGCCGCGAGAGGCGCTGGTCGCCCCGGCTGCGGGGAAGCGGGGCCGGCCGGTGCCCGGCGGCAACCGGGAGCGTCCCGTCGCCAAGCGGGGGCCGGGGAAGACCCCGCCGGGCATCTCGCTGCCCGAGAGCCAGGACGAATGGTACGTGCTCCTCCACGCGGTCAGCGAGCCGCGGTGGCTCGACCAGATGGTGGAGGAGTGCCGAGCGGAGTACTTCACCGTGCCCGCCTACGCGGAGTTCTTCACGCGCCTCGCGGAGCTCCACGCAGACGGGCGGGGCGACGTGGAGGAGGCGCTGCGATCGGCGGCCGACAAGGAGCTTCAGCGCGTGATGGCGCGGCTCGAAGCGCTGCGCGGGGCCCAGGAGCAGGGGTTCGAGCTCTCCGACAAGGCGTTCCGTGAGAGTCTCAACCGGATTCACGAAGATGCGCTCGCGCGCGGCGTGCACGAGCGTCGCACGGAGAGCACCGGCGACGTGCTCGAGGATTCGCTGCGTCGACAGCGAACACGGAAGGAGATCGCACCCGGTCCGTTCGGCGGTCGCCGCCCGCGAGGTTGAGCGCTCCGCGTTTGACACTCCAGAGGCGGCTCGCGTACCTTGAATCCTCTAACCCGACCCCCGGGCTCCATTCACCCATCCGCCGACCATGACCCCACCTCGCCGCGCCCTCTCCAGTTCCGAGCCCGCCGCCGATCCCGAGGAAACGCTCGGCGTCGCGCGCGACTCCGAGGTCATCGACCGCATGATCCTCGATCTTCGCGGGGACGACGAAGAGACCGACGACGAGCCGGAGGTCACCGAGGAGAGTCTGCCCTCGCGCCGCCGGATCGTCGTGGCGGAGGACGAGGACATCGAGGAAGAACACGAATCCGACGACGAATCGAGCGAGGATACGGGCGGATTCGGGCAGCGGCTCCAGGTATACGACGATCTGATCCGCATGTACTTCCAGGAGATGGGACGTGTGCCTCTCCTCAGCGCCGAGGAGGAGATCGAGCTGGCGCGGGCGATCGCCGAAGGCCAGGTGAAGCTGCGGGAGGTGGTGTTCCGGTCCTACACATCGATCGAGCGCGCCTTCGAGCAGGGCCGCGCGGTGGTCGAAGGGACGATGCGCCCCGAGGCCTTCCTGGGAGACGACTTCAGCGAGTGGGACGGCGAGGAAGAGGAGGCTCCGCCTCTCGACGCCAGCCAGCTGGCGCAGGAGCTCCAGTCGAACGAGCAGCGCTGGCACGCGGCGCGGGAGGTCTTCGACCGCAGCGGGCTGCGCGGAAACAAGGGCAAGCAGGCCCACGCCGAGATGGAAGCCGTGCGCGGCTTCTTCCTGTCCCTGCCGCTCCATCACTCGCAGATCGAGTACCTGGCGGAGAAGCTGAGGGAACTCGATGGAGTGTCGGCGGTGGAGTGGCGCGAGCGGGATCTCGAGCGGATGACGGGGCTCAGCCGAGCGGAGTACCACGCTATCCTCGCCGAGGTCGTCACCCTGACGCGCAGCGTCATGTCGGCGCGCCGGCGCATGGTGGAGGCGAACGTGCGGCTCGTCGTTTCCGTGGCCAAGCGGTACATCGGCCGGGGGCTCGAGTTCCTGGACCTCATCCAGGAGGGGAACTCCGGGCTCCTCAGGGCGACCGAGAAGTTCGATCACCGCAAGGGCTACAAGTTCTCGACCTATGCGACGTGGTGGATCCGCCAAGCGATCACGCGCGCGATCGCCGAGCAGTCGCGCACGATCCGCATCCCCGTCCACATGATCGAGACGATCAACAAGGTGAACCGCTACACGCGGCGGACCGTCCAGCAAACCGGCCGTGAGCCGACGCCCGAGGAGATCGCCGAGAAGCTCGACCTGCCGCTCGAGAAGGTGAAGGCGGTGCTCAAGATCGCGCAGGAGCCGATCTCCCTGGACCGACCCGTCCAGACCGATCAGGACACCCAAATCTCCGACATCATCGAGGACAGCCGGACGCTCTCCCCTTCCAAGAACGCGGCCTTCGCGTTGCTCAAGGAGAACGTGAACTCGGTCCTCAACTCGCTGTCTCAGCGCGAGGAGCGGATCATCCGCCTCCGCTTCGGAATCGGCGACGGTTGCCCGCGGACGCTCGAGGAGGTGGGGACGATCTTCAACATCACGCGCGAGCGGGTGCGGCAGATCGAGGCCAAGGCGCTCAAGAAGCTCCGCCATCCGTCGAAGTGCAGGGAGCTGCTCAAGTTCTACGACCTGTAGATTTCTTGACCACCGATGGCGTGGACCTAAACCTCCAGCCCGCCGGTACAGTTTCGTCTGACTGCCGCGGGGCCCGTAGCTCAGCGGTCAGAGCACCGGACTCATAATCCGAGGGTCGCTGGTTCGAATCCAGCCGGGCCCACACGATCGAATCGAAAGGATGAACGCGTGCGTTATCCGAAGTGGATACCGATCCTGGCGTTCGCCGCCATCGCGGCGACGTCGTGCGAGAACGATCCGTCCCTGGGGGTGGAGGGCACCTACCCCATCACGCTCACGTACACCACCGACACGTGCGTAGGGGACGTCGGCCGGAGCGAGGCCGTGGAGCTGACGATCGAGCGCGACGGTGACAACGTGGCGTTCACGGTGGGCGACGCGGGCACGTTGACGGGGACATTCGACAACGAGAACCGCGTCATGACCGTCGACGGGACGATCCTGGTCCCGAACCCTTCGGGGGGCACGTTCCCCGGCGACATGCACATGGTGGCCCGGGTGACCGAGGGAGACATCAACATCCTCGGGTCGATCACGTTCGAGGGCACCTTCCCGGGCGTCTCGGGCACCTGCGAGCGCGCGTTCCAGGCGGGCGGACGGCGGGACAATCTTTCGGTCCTTCCGCTGACGGGCCCCTAGCGTTCGTTGACGGGCTCCCGAGGCCGGGGGTAGCTTTTTTCCGCTTCTCGTGGGTGGTTAGCTCAGCTGGTTAGAGCGCCGGTCTCACATACCGGAGGTCGCAGGTTCGAATCCTGCACCGCCCACCATCTCTACGCTGCAGCTGACAAAGCGGTTGCGACAGGCTGGGTCGAGAGCCCCCCGCACCAGTCTGCTCCACCTGGACGTACCGGTATCCCTGCCACTAATGTAGTTGTCGACCGGAGTACCCTCTCCGTTCGGGCAGGAGTGGAGCGGTGCACGAAACGCCCCCGGCGGACAGCCTGCGCAAATCCACGCATTCAGATAGCTTGCAGTATCTCGAGCGGACGACGGCGAAATCTCCAGTCTGTCATGGATCTCTCCCGTGAATGAATCAGCATCCTCCCTGCTCGCGCGGCTCGAAAGGACCAGGGACCACTTCGGCGGCTCGGCCGCCGCCGTCAAGCTCGAGCTCCTGACCGCGCTGGCACGGCGTCGTCTTCCCGACGCGGACCGGGTCGCGCGTCTCCACGACGCGCTGACGTTCCTGCGCGCGTATCCCGACGACGCGAAAGTTCTCGAGCGGGTCGAGACGATGCTCGGTTCCTTCGCCGATCGTTCCGACCTGAAACGATATCGCCGCGAG
>DASSPT010000096.1:0-3142 GCA_035699465.1 Gemmatimonadota bacterium | reverse complement strand
CCCACTCCCCGCTTCGTTTGCAGTGGAAGTGAGGCGGAGGATGGTCACGAGGCCAGAACCAGCAATCGCATCCTGGTATGCTGAAGGATTCGACAGTCCCCAATCGAAGCGCTGAATCCTATCCCTTTGGCGGAAACGGATCGTTGCCGTAGCTCACCCGGTCTCTAATTCTCCCGTCCTTGCCATGGACAATCAGCTCACTCTTCTTGCTTTTGGCTATAGCCTTGCCTCGCTCAATTGCCTCTGCCTGCGTTTCGACCTGGACGGTATCACGACGATTGCCAGCACCGCGCACGGCCCACCCTTCCTTCCTGGGAACGATGTGTTGTGACTCTTTTGGCATTGGGTCCTCCTTCTAGTTAGCGGACATATCTACGAAACATACTCAGCTAATCTGTCCGGTCAAGAGACAACGCGGCAGTGGCCTCGATCTCGACCACCGCGTTCGGATCGACGAGCGAGCGGACCTCGACGAGCGCCATCGCGGGGTAGTGGTGCCCCATCGTCGCCCGCCACACCCCGCCGAGGCGCGGGCGCGCGGAGCGATAGGCCTCCATGTCGGTCACGTATACGGTGAGGCGCGCCACGTCCGCGGGACCGCCGCCCGCCGCGCGGACGACCGCGAGCGCCCGCTCGAGGGCGGCTTCGAACTGGGCTACCAGCCGGTCCGCGGCGGCCTCCGCGCCGCCGGATTCGCGATCGCCGGCTTCGGGGGCGGTCTGCCCCGCGACGAAGAGGACGCGTGCGCCCGCCGGCGCGACGAGCCCGTGGCTGAAGCCGCGCGGGCGGCCGAGCTCCTCGGGGTTCACGATCTCCAGTCGATTCACGCCAGGAGCCCTCCTCCGTCGATCACAATCGCCTGTCCGTTCACTCCACGCGCTGCGTCCTCGCAGAGCCACGTGACCGCGCGTGCCACCTCTTCGGGCTCGATGAGGCGCCCCTGCGGCGAGGTGGCGAGGATCGCGGCGCGCGCCTCGGCCTCCGACAATCCCGCCCGGTTCACGATCCGCGCCACCGACTCCTCCGTCATCGCCGTGTCGACGTAGCCGGGGCAGAGCGCGTTGACCGTGACGCCCCGCGGGGCGGCCTCGGCCGCGACCGCGCGCGTGAAGCCGACCACCGCGTGCTTGGACGCGGCGTACGCGGCGATGTACTTCGCCCCGGCCAGACCGGCCACCGACGCCATGTGGACCACGCGCCCCCAACCGCGCTCCATCATCGACGGCAGGAACGCCTTCGTCGCGAGGAACGTGCCGGTCACGTTGACCGCGAAGATCCGCTCCCAGTCCTCGATCGTCTGCCGCGCCAGCGGAGCCGACCACGCGACCCCGGCGCACGTGACGAGGATGTCCACCCCGCCGATGCGGCTGGCGGCGCGCGAGGCGAGCGACGCGACCGATTCCGGATCCGTGACGTCGACCACGGCGGGCCACGCCGCCCCGCCGGCCGACTCGATCTCCTTCGCCACCGACTCGACCTCGGCCGCCGTCCGCGCAGCGAGGATCACGCGCGCGCCGTCGGCGGCGAGCGCGCGCGCGACCGCGGCGCCGATCCCGCGTCCGCCGCCCGTCACGACTGCGCCGCGACCTTCTAGCGCGCCGCTCATGGAAGACCGGTGCCCGTCACGGAGCTTCGGGGCCCACCAGCGCCTCGACCACCGCGTCGGCCAGGATCTCGCCGAGCGCGGCGATCGTCCCGGCCCCCTCCGCGGCGCTCGCGGCCGCCGGGTCGCCGAAGTAGGCCCGCGGGCCGCCTGCCTCCTCGAACGTGCGCTTTCCCTCCGCGATCGCGGCCGAAAGCGATCGCGGATTTACCGGAAGCTCCCGCCGCAGCTCGTCGCGGACGAGATCCGGCCGCTCGGCGAGGACGACGGACCCCTCGAACCGGCCGGCATGGCAGGCGCCGCTCCTGAATTCCTCCGTCAGCCGGCCGCCCCAGGGCCGGCGCGTCAGGTCCGGGAACACGACCTCGATGCCCTCCTCCCCCGTCGCATCGCGCGCCGCATGGAGCGAAGCCAGGTGCTCGGGATCCAGATGGGCGTTGGCGATGGCCAGAGCGCGAAAGCCCTGGCCGTGCAAGGATCGCGCGATGCCGGCGACGAGCGCCGCCACCGCCTCCGAACTCGCGGAGATCGTGCCTGGAAAGCCGGACGCGAAGCCGGCTCGTGTGTAGGGAAGCACGGGGAGCACGATCGTGGGGACGCCGCGCGCCTCGAGCCGCTCGGCGGCCGCGCGCGCCATCGCCTCGGCGATCACGCAGTCGGTCGCCAGCGGCAGATGGGGCCCGTGGGCCTCGATCGCGCCCACCGGGAGCACGGCGACGGTCCGCCCGCGATCGAGATCACGGGCCTCCTCCCACGTCATATCCGCCAGTTGCCGGGCTTCTCGCGCCTCGGGTATCATCCCGCTCCATGCCGTTCGAGCCGCCGGAAGAGTTCAACATGGCCGACTGGTTCCTGGACGCCCGGCTGCGCGAGGGGCGCGGCGGCACTGTCGCGCTTCGCACCGACGAACGGGACTGGACCTACGCGGAGATCGCCGCGCTCGCCGCGCGCTACGGGAGCGTGATCGCGGGCGCCGGCGTCGAGCCGGAGCAGCGGGTGATCCTCGCGCTGGACGACGGACCGGGGTTCGTCGGCGCCCTGTTCGGCGTCCTCAAGATTGGTGCGGTGGTAGTCATGGTCAACCCGCGCCTCCCCGACGACTCGATCGCGTACTTCGTCGAGTACACGCGAGCCAAGGCCGCGATAGTGGAGCCCGACGCGGCCGGCGCCTTCCGCCACGCCGGAGAGCGGGCCTCGTGCTTCCGCTCCCTGCTGGTGGCTGGCGACGAGCTCGAAGCGGCGCTCGCAGCGGCGCCCGCCGAGCGCGCGAGCTTTCCCACGCACCGCGAGGACTCGGCGATCTGGCTATTCTCGGGCGGGACCACCGGCCGGCCCAAAGCCGTCCTCCAGACCCACGCCTCGTACGCGAACACGACCGAGTGCTACGGCAAGGGCGTCCTCGGGATCTCCGAGGACGACGTCACGATGTCGGTGCCCAAGCTCTTCTTCGGCTATGCTACCGGATCGAACCTGCTGTTCCCTTTCTCGGTGGGCGCCTCGGCGGTCGTCTTCCGCGAGCATCCGACGCCCGACGTCGTC
>DASSPT010000095.1:0-29030 GCA_035699465.1 Gemmatimonadota bacterium | reverse complement strand
TGACTACCGAGCAGAAGAAGTATCTGGCGAGCTGGGATATGGGTACCTAGGCGTTTGTGTGGTTGCGATCGGCGGGGAAGCGGGTAGCTTCCCAGCATGCGCAATCGCAGGCTCCGATCCAGTTCGTCGTGCGGAGCGGCGGCGCGGAAGATCGGCGGAATCGGTCTTGCGCTAGCCACGCTGACGGCGACCGCATGCGATGGCGGCGACCCGGTCACGGCCAGCCTGGAAGACGCGTTCCTGACGATCGCAGGTGAAGTGACCGCTGCGGACGGACGCCCGGTCGCGGGCGCGGAGGTCGCCTTGGAGGCGCTCGCGATGGTGACCGTCTCGGACGACGCGGGGAGGTTCTCCTTCACGGTCGCGTCGGACGCCGACGGGATCTCGCAGTTCGTGGTCGAGGTCCGAAGTGAGGGCTACCGGACGGCCTCCTTCCATGTCGTGGTGGCCCCCGGCGGAACCGCCCGTCTCGATGTCACCCTGCAGTCGCTCCCGTCCGAGACGGATCCCGAGCCCGAGCCGGAACCCGCGCCCACCGGCATCGTGGTGACGAGCTACAGTGACGACGCGGTGCTCTGCATCGCTCCCGGCGTCGAGCTGCCGTTCACGGTCAGGATCGCGAACGAGGGCACCGCTCCGGTGGATGGCATCGTGCTGCACGACACGCTGGACCCGGGCTTCGGCCGCATACTCTCCGACTCCGACATCGTCGTCGACCGCGCGGTCTTTCCCGACGCCGTCGTGTTTCTCAATCCTGACGGAAGGTCATTCCGCGTTGAGCTCGGCCCGCTGCCGCCTATGGAGCCCGCGGAGGTCTACACGGTCACCTTGCCGGCGAGCGACGCCGGCGTGTGGTGCAACCGGGTGTCGGCGAGAGAGGACGGCGGCGCGCTCCTGTCCAGCGACATCGGCTGCCTGACGAACACGCTGGCGCTCGAAATCGACCTCGTGAACGAGGACGGCGCGATCGTCGGGGGTGCGTTCACGCCGGAGCCGGAGGTGTTCCACGTAGGAGACGGCAGTCCCGATCGGCCGGACGCGCTCGTTTACCGTGTGGTCGTCGCCAACCACCACTGCGGGGCGCTCGGTTTCCCCTTAGGAGACTCGACGCTGACGAGCCTGATAGGGGTCCACTCGGGAATCCTGGAGTTCCGCGACGTGCTCACGGGATTCCCGACCCGCGGGTCGATTGCCTCCACCGCAACGCGTGGATTCGTCTGGTCGATCGGAACGCTCGCGCCCGGGGAGGAAGCCGAGATCCGCTTCCGCGCGGAGGCGATCCTGCCCGGGGACGACGTCCACCGGATCGAGCTCTCCGTCCCGCAACTCACCGGAACGCTCGTACACGAGGAGCCGGTCACGATCCTGCCCTGATGCAGGTTCGGCGACCTTGGTACCTCGCCGGCTCAGTCGTCGTAGCGGATTCCCAAGCGCAGGCCGCGTCCGGGTGCAGGGAAGCCGACGAACTCCTCGTAATCGGCATCCATCAGGTTGTCGATCCGGGCAAAGGCGGTGAAGCGATCGAAGCGCTGGGAAAGGGCCAGGGACACGGCGGTGTAGCCGTCCGCCACGTTGCGCTCGGGGACGGGGATCTGGAAGTCGAATCGCTCGTCCACGGAAACGACCTCGAGCCTCGCCTGCGTCGTGCCGCTGGACCATTGGGCCGTGGCTCCACCTCGCCAACGGGGCCGGTCGCGCAACTCCTCGCCGGTGCCGACCAGTTCCGCGTCGAGCCAGCGTGCGAATCCGGTGAAGGCGAGATGACGATGCGGGTGCCACTCCGCTTCCGCTTCCACTCCCCGCGTGCGTGCCAACCGGCGATTGACCAGCCGGAACTCCTCGGGGCTGAAATCGATGAGGTCGCGATAGCGCTGGCGGAACGCCGTCACGGATAGAACCAGATCCGCGACGGGGATCTCCTGCGTCCAGCCGATGTCGAATCCACGGCTCCTCTCCGGTCCGAGATCGGGATTGCCGACGTTCGGCTCTCCGAGCGCGAAGAACGAAGGCAGCTTGAACCCCTCGCCCCAGCTGGCCCCGATGCGCGAGCCGTTCCACGGCGGCCGCCAGGCCACCGCCGCGCGCGGGGACACCTCTCCAGCGAAGCCGTCGGGGTCGTCGACCCGGAGCGCGAGGTCGATCGAGAGCCGGTCCGACCGGTAGACGATCTCCCCGGCCGCTGACCGCGTCGTCCGATCGAGAGCGAAGTCCGCCGGCAGCTCGCCGGCGATCAACGCATCGCTCTCTCCGTCTTCGTGGCGGAGCTCGCCGCTCATCAGGATCGAAAGGCCGGCTGCGACCTCCCAGGCGCTCGTCAGCGACAGCCTCCTCCGGTTCAGAGCGGATTCCTGGTCGACCGCCGGGAGTGCGAAGGGACCGGGTGGATCGGCGTCCAGGATGGGCGGTGTGCGCACCTCGGCTTCCCGTCGGTAGGCGTCGGCATTCGCCATGAGGTTCCAACCCTCGCGGATTCCACGCCGCGCCTCGAGGCCGAGCACCGACTCTCGGGCTACGGTTCGTCGCGGATCGCGAAGGATCGAAAACCGCGGCCCGCCACCGTTGTCGGGAAATCCATCGGAATCCAGGTGATGGACCCGCGACGTAATCCGAACTTCCCCGAGTCTTCCCGCGAGATCCGAGCTCAGTGAGACGGTGGCGAGCCGGTAGGGATCGCTCTCGACCTGCTCGTCGACGCGAACCCACGAAGCGCTACCGCTGGCGGCGAGGATCCCGCGGCTCCCGCTGGCCCACAGCCGCCCCTCGCGCGCACCGAAGGATCCCGCCGCCGCCTCCGCGCCCCAGCCGGGATCGCCCCGGCCTCGCCGCGAGATGATGTGGATCACCCCGGCCATCGCCTCCGAGCCATAGCGGGAGGACAGCGGTCCCCGGACGATCTCCACGCGCTCGACGTTGTCGACGCTGAGCGTGGAGAAGTCGAACGAGCCACCGAGGAGGTTCGTGGGATCGTTGACCGGCACGCCGTCGATGAGGACGAGCGTGAAGTTCGGGTCGCCGCCGCGGAGCGTCACCGCCGTTAGCCCACCACGGCCACCGGCGCGAGAGAGATCCACGAAGGGCGCCGCGCGGAGAACGTCCTCGAGCGTCGCCGCGCGACTCGCCTCGAGGACGTGCCTGTCGATCAGGGTGACCGAGGCCGGTGCGACCGAGAGAGGGAAGGGAACGGGCGACACCGTGACGATGACCGGGTCCACTTCCACCAGAGGTTCCTGAGCGGCCCCGGGGGTCGCCATGACGAGGCCGAAGAGCGGAGGAAGGAGCGCGTGACGCACGCCTGGATCCTATCCGAGGGGAGGATCTAGAGCCATACCGCATTTGGTGTCACAAACATGACAGACACGCACCTCGGAGCGTGTACGATCGAGACGTGCCCACACAGCCCCGGACCTCCTGGCGACGGGCCCTTCTCGCCTTCCTGGTGGCAGCGTTCGTGATCGGAGGCTGCTACTGGATGCGGAGCTCCAAGGGCGGCGGGATGACAGAGTTCGAAGGTCCGCGCCCGATCCGTCCCGAAGACATCGCTCTCCCCGACGGCTACGCCATCGAAGCGGTCGCCACGGGTCTCACGTTTCCGACCGGGGTCGCGTTCGACGATGCGGGCGGGATCTACGTCGTCGAGTCGGGCTATTCCTATGGCGAGGTCACCGACACGCCGCGCCTCCTGCGCGTCGAACCTGGCGGCGGCACGCGCGTGATCGCGAGCGGGGGCGGAAGAAACGGGCCGTGGAACGGCGTCGTCGGACACGAGGGGGTCTTCTACGTGGCTGAAGGTGGCGCGTACGAGGGCGGCAGGGTCCTCCGCGTCAACCCGGACGGACAGATCACGGCGATCGCGGACAGCCTTCCCAGCGTGGGGGACCATCATACCAACGGTCCCGTCGTGGGACCCGACGGCTGGGTCTACTTCGGCCAGGGCACGGCGACGAACTCTGCGGTAGTCGGGGAAGACAACGCCAGCTTCGGGTGGCTGGAGCGACATCCGGAATTCCACGACATCCCGTGCCGTGACGTCACCCTGGCGGGCGTGAACTTCGAGTCGACGGACCCTCTGAACGGCGGCGAGGCCACCACCGGCGCGTTTGCGCCCTTCGGCACCCCGACGACCGAAGGCCAGGTTCTTCGCGGCCGCGTTCCGTGCAACGGAGCGGTCCTGCGGGTCCGGCCTGACGGGGGCGCGATCGAGCTCGTCGCCTGGGGCCTGCGTAACCCGTTCGGCCTGGCGTTCGATCCGGGCGGCCGACTCTACGTGACCGACAACGGCTACGACGAGCGCGGGAGTCGACCCGTGTTCGGGTCGGGGGACTACCTCTGGCGGATCGAGCGGGATGGCTGGTACGGCTGGCCGGACTTCGCGGGCGGCCGGCCCTTCTTCGACGACGACATCCTCCCCGTGCTGGCCCGCGCTCCGGCGGACCCGCCGGATCCCGTCGCCGCATTCGGCGTCCACTCGTCGGCCGACGGGTTCGACTTCTCGCGAAACCCGGCGTTCGGCCATGTCGGCCAGGCGTTCGTGGCATTGCTCGGCGACATGTCTCCTCCCGTCGGGAAGGTCCTCTCGCCGGTGGGATTCAAGGTGGTCCGGGTCGACGTGGACAATGGCGTGGTGGAGGACTTCGCGGTCAACGAGGGGGACACGAACGGCCCCGCGTCGTGGATCGGATCCGGGGGTCTGGAGCGCCCCGTCGCGGCGCGCTTCGATCCCACGGGAACCGCCCTCTACGTGGTCGACTTCGGGGTGATGACGATGACAGAGCGGGGGCCCGAGCCCCGCAAGGAAACGGGCGTGCTGTGGAGAATCACGCGTACCGGAGCCCGATGAGAGCGGAGAGCGCCCTTCTCTTGGTGATCGTCGGAGCCTCCGTGCTGGGTTGCGGACAGGCACGAAGGAGCGAGCCTCTCATGGGCCCGCTCGTGCTGGCGAGTGACGGGGAGCAAGGCCGGACCGCGTACATGAAGTATTGCCACCAGTGTCACCCTGGTGGCGAGGCCGGACTCGGCCCCTCCCTGAACGACAAGGCGCTCCCCACGTTCCTCAAGAGGTTCCAGGTCCGGCAAGGAATCGGATCGATGCCTTCGTTCTCGGAGGAGCAGATCTCGGACGAGGAGCTCGACGACATCATGGAGTACTTGAAGGCGCTTCGAAACCATGATGGCGGGCCGGGCAGGTAACCACGAAAGGTGCCTGAAGGCACCTGGACCTGACGACGGCCGAAGTCGTCGCGCATCTCGGGCAGGAGTGGGCCGACAAATGCTGTCCGCCGGCATCGTGGCGCAATTTCCCGACAGGTTCGTGACCGGGTAACGGCTCGCGGGATCGAGAGCTAGGTCGGGGGCACTTGATCCGGGCGGTCGGGGTACGGTATCGTACCCCAACACCCTGGACAGGGAGGACCCCGTGGAGCCGGACGTCGTAGAGGTGAACGTAGCGAGCCTGGGGATCGATTCGTCGACCCAGTCTCCCATCGTGATCCTCAAGGAAAAGGACGGCGAGCGGTACCTCCCGATCTGGATCGGGCCCAGCGAGGCGAGCGCGATCGCGACCGAGCTGGCGGGCGTCAAGTTCTCCCGCCCCCTGACGCACGATTTGATGAAGACGCTCGTGCGCGCCCTGCACGGCACCCTGTCGCAGGTCGTCATCGGGGCGCTCAAGAACAACACCTACTACGCCCAGGTTTTCGTACAGAACGGCGACGAGGACGTGGTCGCGATCGATGCGCGCCCGAGCGATTCGATCGCGCTCGCGCTGCGGCTCAACGCACCGATCTTCGCCTCCGAGGAGCTCCTCGATCACACCGCCGAGGACGTGGGGCAGACCGGGGAGGAAGGCACCACGACGGAGTATGACGCCGAGGACCTGAAGGAGTACCTGCGGCGGATGAACCCGGAGGACTTCGGACGCTTCACCATGTGACGGAAGTACGCTTAACAACCCGATATCGGAGTGCTGACATGACGTAACGCTGTACCTGCTTCGAGGTGCCTCCGCGCGCGGCTCGCCGCGACCGGGGGAGAATAGGGAATGCGGTGCGAATCCGCAGCGGCCCCGCCACTGTGACGCCCGACCGCCACCGGTCCGGCCAAGCCAGGAGACCTGCCTCGAAGCCCGTTGCACGCGACCCTTCGCGGGAGGGGTCCGGCGACACGCTCGGGGCCTCCCGACCGTCCGCCCGCCCTCCCGAACCTGGAAGCGGCGGGCGTTTTCGTTTTCGACCACGGGAGGTCTTTCGATGCTATCCGCGCGCACGGTCCTTCTCCTCGCGGCGATCGCGTCTCTGCCGCCGTACGTCGCGGCGTGCGAGCGCGCGCCCGGGCGAGAGAAGGAATCTCCCGAGAAGCGGGCGGGGCACGGCGGCCCCACGGAAATCCGGGTGGTCGACGATGCCGGCGACACGCTCGCGCTCGCCGCCCCCGCGCGGCGGATCGTCTCGCTCGTTCCAAGCGTCACGGGCACCATCGTCTCTCTGGGCGCCGCCGACAGGCTGGTCGCCCGCACCCGCTACGACCTCGACCCCGCCCTCGCCGAGCTTCCCAGCCTCGGGGGTGGCCTCGATCCGAGCATCGAAGGGATCGTCGCGCTCCGGCCCGACCTCGTGGTCGCCTGGAACGCGCGCGACGATCGCGTGCTCGTGCCCCGCCTGCGGGCGGCCGGGATCCCGGTCTACGTGGCCGAGATCCAGGACACCGCCGCGGTGTTCGCCACGATCGCGCGGGTCGGCGTCCTCGTCGGCGCTCCCGCCCGCGCCGACTCCGTGGTCGGCGCGCTCCGCGACACGCTCGCGGCGGTGACAAACGACGTGCCCCCGGGCCGGCGCCCGACCGCGTTGTATCTCATCGCCGAAGACCCGCCGCGAACGGCCGGTCCCCAGACCTTCATCGGACAGGCGCTCGAGATCGCGGGGGCGAGTCCCGCGTTCCCGGAGCTCGCCGAGGACTGGCCGACGATCGCGCTCGAGGCCGTCATGGCCCGGGGCCCGGACGTGATCGTCCTGCCGGTGGGGGCAAACCTGCCGTCGCGGGAGGCCCTGGCCGGTCGCCCGGGGTGGCGGGACCTCGCCGCGGTCCGCGAGGGTCGGGTCGTCGAGATAGACGCCGATCTCCTCGCCCGGCCCGGCCCCGATCTCGGGCGCGCCGCGCGCGTGCTGCGCGACGGGTTGTCGGCGGTCGACGGGGGATCGCGTTGAATCGGGGAGTCGCCCTCGGCGGGCTCGGAGCGGCCGCGGTCGCTGCAGTCCTCCTGTCGATGCGGTACGGCGCGGTCGGGATGGATCTCGCCGAGGTGCTGGCGGCGGTCAGGGGAGCGGGGGACCCGGCCGCGGTGACGATCGTCAGGGAGCTCCGTCTGCCGCGCGCGGTCCTCGCGGCGCTCGTCGGCGGCGCGCTGGCCCTCTCCGGTGCCGCCTTCCAGGCGCTCCTCCGAAACCCGCTAGCCGAACCCTACGTGCTCGGGGTCTCGAGCGGCGCGGCGGTGGGGGCGGTGGCGTGGATCGCAGCCGGCGGTCTCGCGATCGCGCGCCTCGGTCTTCCGGCGGCCGCGCTCGCCGGGGCGCTTCTCGCGATCGCGCTCGTCCTTCGCATCGGCAGCCGCGTCGACCGCGGCCTCGACGTCCGGGTACTCCTCCTCGCGGGCGTCGTGACGGGCTCGTTCTTCACGGCCTGCATCCTACTCCTCCTCAGCTTCCAGCAGGCGGACGCGTTCCGCTCCGCGGTCTTCTGGATGATGGGAAGCCTCGCCGGAGCGACGTGGGGCGCGGTGGCGTTCATGACCGTCGTGGTCGCCGTGTCCGGCGCGGCCCTCGTCTCGCTCGCGCGGGCATTCAACGCGCTCGCGGTAGGCGAGGAGACGGCCGCATTCCTCGGTGTCCCGGTCGACGCCGTGCGTCGCGCGGCGTACCTGATCGCGAGCGGGCTCGCGGCGGGCTCGGTTGTCGTGGCGGGAGGTATCGGCTTCGTGGGGCTCGTCGTACCGCACGCGGTGCGGATCCTGTGGGGGGGCGAGCACCGGTTCCTCCTGCCGGCGGCGTTCCTGGCCGGCGCCGCGTTCCTGCCGCTCGCCGACCTCCTCGCGCGGCTCGTCGTCGCGCCGAACGAGCTGCCGCTCGGGGTCGTGACGTCCTTCATCGGCGTGCCGTTCTTCGTGGGACTCCTGCGCCGGCAAGTGCGGGGTGTCGAGACGTGAGCGCCGCGGCCGCAACGGGGGGCTGGCGCGCGCGCGACGCGCGCTACCGCTATCCGGGGGGAGCCGCCGACGCCCTCGCCGGCGCGGACATCGACGCGGCCCCCGGCGAGATGGTCGCCATCCTGGGCCCCAACGGAGCCGGGAAGTCCACCCTCCTCAAGCTGCTCCTGGGCATTCTCGAGCCTACCGGCGGCGCGGCGGAGTACGAGGGGGTGGCGGCCGCCAGCTGGGAGCCGGTCGAGCGGGCGCGCAGGATCGGCGTGCTTCCGCAGCACGAGGAGCCGGCCTTCCCCGTGACCGTCGGCGAGCTCGTCGCGATGGGGCGCTACCCGCACCTCGGACGGTGGCGCAGGCCCGGCCCCGCCGACCGCGCGGCGGTCGCGAGCGCGCTCGAGCGCTGCCGGGTCGCGGAGCTCGTGGCGCGGCCGTTCACGACCCTGTCGGGCGGCGAGCGCCAGCGCGCGCGCCTCGCCCGGGCGCTCGCGCAGGAGCCCGAGGCGCTGGCCCTCGACGAGCCCACGCTCTCCCTCGACGTCGCCCACGAGATGGAGATCTGGGAGATCCTCCGCGAGGAGGCTGCGCGCGGCTTCGCCGTGCTCCTGACGACCCATCACCTGAACCTGGCCGCCCGCTACGCCGACCGGCTCGTCCTCATGGACCGCGGCCGAGTGGCGGCCTCGGGTTCCGCGACGGAGGTATTGCGCGCCGAAATCGTGTCCCGAGTCTACGGCTGGCCCGTGCGGGTCCAGGCCATGGAGGAGCCGCAGGGGCGGGCGCCGCAGGTCGTCCCCCGGCGGCCCGACCCGACGCCGACCGGTCGCTTCCCCAACGACGCACCCCGTCACGAGGAGGTCCGATGAACCTGGCCCGTCCGCTCCCCATTGCCGCCCTGGTGGTTCCTCTGCTCACGCTCGCCGTGCCTGCCGCCGCCCAGCGGGCCGACTCTCTCGACATCGTCCACGTCCCCCCGATCGTCGTCACGGCCTCGAGGGTCGAGACGCCCACCGAGGAGGTCGCAACCGCGATCACGGTCGTCACCCGGAACGAGATGGAGCGCCGCCAGCTTCGGACCGTGGAGGAGGCCCTCCGGACCGTCCCCGGCATATCGCTCATCCGGAGCGGCGGTCCCGGCGGGACGACGACCATCTTCATTCGGGGGGCGAGCTCGGAGCACGCGCTCGTCCTCCTCGACGGAATCGAGCTCAACGACGTCTCGCTCCCGGCGGGCGGATACGACTTCGCCACGCTGGGAACCGCCGGAGTCGAAAGGATCGAGATCCTGCGCGGCCCCCAGAGCACGGTCCACGGATCGAACGCGCTCGGCGGAGTCGTGAACATCATCACCCGCCGCGGGGACGGGGAGCCGCGGGTCGAGGCCGCGATCGAGGGCGGGAGCTTCGGGACTGTCGCGGGCACGGCCGCGCTCCTGGGGTCGAGGGGCGAATGGTCGTGGTTCGCCGCCGCGACGCGAACGACGACCGACGGGTTCAGCGCCGCGCCGGAGCGGCTCGGGAACGACGAGGACGACGCGAGTCGGACGACGGCGGTCGACGTCCGGCTGGACGGCGGGACGGGCTCGGCGACCCTGTCGCTCGTGGGGCACTTCGACGACAGCGCGACGGACATCGACCAGGCTGGCCCCGACGGAGACGACCCCAACCGCCGGCTGGAGGACCGCGAGACTGCGCTCCGTGCGGAGGTGCGCATCGGCGAGGCCGGGGACCGCTGGCGTCCCGAGCTTTCGCTGAGCTGGACGGAGCACGACCGCGTGAGTCTCGACGATCCCGATCCCGACCGCCCCCAGACGATGGAGCGTGGAGACTTTGAGGGGACGTCGTGGAAGCTCTCGTGGGTGAACGCCCTCGACCTGGGGGTGAGCGATCTGGTGATCGGCGCCGAGACCGAGCGCGAGCGGGCGGTGACCTCGTTCGAGAGCGACGGCCCGTTCGGTCCGTTCGAGAGCGAGTTCCCCGGGCAGTCGGCCCGTACCACGGGAGCGTTCGCGGAGACGCGCGTGCGGCCGACGGACGCGTTCGTCCTGGCAGCCGGCGTGCGGGCCGATGACCATGAGCGATTCGGGGCCACGGTTACGGGCCGCGTGGCGCCGGTATTCCTCGTCGGGTCGACGGGTACGCGGCTCCGCGCGACGGCGGGTACGGGCTTCAAGGCGCCGAGCCTCTTCCAGCTCCACGATCCCGCCTTCGGGGATCCGGGCCTGGATGCGGAGCGCTCGCGCGGCTGGGACGTGGGGATCGATCAGCCGGTGGCTTCAAACCGCGTGCGGCTCTCCGCAACCTGGTTCCGCACGAATTACGAGGACCTCATCGTCTTCGGCTCCGAGGGATACCGAAATGAGAGCGAGGCGACGACCCGTGGTCTCGAGACGACGGCGAGCGCGGTGTTCGGTCCCTCCCTGGGTATCGCCGCGAGCTATACGTACACGCGGGCGAAGTCGGAAACGGGGGCCGACCGCGGTCTCGATCTCATTCGTCGTCCGCGTCACCAGGGATCGCTCACGATCGACTGGACGCCCGAGCGGGGACCCGAAGTGTCGCTCGGGCTTCGCCGGGTCGGTGATCGGGAGGATGTGGACTTCACCATCTTCCCGAGCGAGCGCGTGACCCTCGACGCGTACACGGTTGCGCGGATCGCCGCCGCGTGGGACGTGGCCGACCGCGTCCGTCTGACCGGCCGCATCGAAAACCTCTTCGACGCGGACTACGAGGAAGTGCTCGATTTCGGGACGCCGGGTCGCGCGGCGTACGTGGGGGTCGCCTACCGGCCCTGATCGCAGCGCCCTAACTTCGCGACCGATGTCCGCCCGCCTCCTCTCGCGATGCTCCCGGATCGCCTGTACCCTCCTCCTGGCCGCCGCTCCCGCCGCGGCGCAGGAGGCGGTCCGGGCCGACACCCTTACGCTCGCCGACACTCTGGCGCTCGCGGATACGATTCCCATTGCTCCGGTGATCCGGGAGGACCCCCGGCTGACCTGGCTCGGCGACACGCTGGACGCGGCCGACACGCTGGCGTTCACCGAGTCGATCGAGATCCTGCCCGACAGCCTGGTCGATCCGTACACCGTCTCCCGTCCGGGCGCGCGGCCCGCCTTCGAGATCTCGGGGGACGCGCTCCTCGGACGCGGATCGTTCAGTCTGCTGGACGTCCTCGAAAGCGAGTCGTTGCTGCTGGGTCAGGACCTCGGCGGCGGCGGCGCCCCGACGTTTCTATCCTGGCCCGCCGGCGACCCGGAAGGCGTCCAGGTCGTCGTCGACGGCGTGCCTTCGGGGAACCCGCTGGCGGCGCAGTGGGACCTGCGGCAGATACCGCTCGAGGGGATCGCGCGCGTGGCCTTCTATCCGGGCCCTCAGGCGGCCGCGTGGGGAGGCGACGGAACGGGGGGAGTGCTGGCGATCACCACCCGGCGGGCGGTGGCGCGGAGCGCGCGCTCGCTGCTCTCGTTCTCCGTGGGTTCCTTCGACGTGGAGTCGTTCTCCGGGAACTTCGGACGCGGGATCGCCGCGAACGGGTCGGTATTCGTGGCGGCGAACTTCGACGCCACCGAGGGCTTCCAGAACGCGGGCAGCTTCACGCGCAACCAGACGGTCTTCAAGCTCGGCTGGAGGTTCTGGGATCGGCACCTGCTGGAGGTCACGCGCCGAGGGGACGAGGTCTCCGGCGAAACGACACGCGACAACCTGACCGGCGAGGAGGACGGGGAGGCCAAGACGTGGCACGCGTTCTACCGCGGGGGATTCGGGCCGGTGGGTCTCCGCGCGCACGGGTGGCGGGAGACGCAGGTCATCGATCAGGCGTTCTCGCTCCGTGACAAGCCGGGGCTGGTCGGGGAGGGGAAGCGGGAGGGGTGGAAGGCGGACGTCGACGTGCGCCTGGGGGGCCTCGCCGTCTGGGGCTCGGCATCGGGCGAGGAGCGGAAGCTGGTCTCGGCGCACGAGGCGTTCCTGTCCGAGGGCGTCAGCCTCCTCGAGCCGCCGGAGGACTTCACCGGGATCGCGATCGAGAACCCGCGGACGCGCCGCGAATTCGGCGGGGGTGTCGGATACGGCGAGCCCGGCGACCGTTGGGGCGCGCACGTGACCGCCCGGCGGATGGAGTTCGGAGACCTTTTCGAGTCGGGGACGGCGTGGCACGCCGAGGCCGTGGGGAGGCCCGGCCATGGCTTCGAGCTCCGCGCCACCGCCGGTCGTGCCCTGCGGCCCGCGGACCCGGTGGGGGAGGCGATTCTCATCCGGCTTGCGGGAACGGCGCTCGAGATCCATCCGGGGCTACCCGCGGATCCCCATGCGCTGACCAGCTGGCAGGGGTGGAAGGCCTCGGCGTCCTGGTCGAACCCGGACTGGCGGGCGTCGGCCGCGGCCTTCGGCGGCAGCGGCGAGGACGTGTTCACGTGGCTTCCTCCGACCGCTTGGCTCTACTTCGATCCCTCCGACCAGAGCGTGTTTCCGCTCGGGCAGGCGGGTTTCAACGCGTTCGACGTGCTCGACGTCACGGCCTCGGGTGCCGAGGCGGAGCTCACGCTTCCGCTGCCCTGGGGGCTCAAAGGCCGCCTGGCGTATCGCCGGCTCTCGCTAACGGAGGACCGGAGCGACGCGCAGCTCCCCTACGTTCCCGAAAATCAGGCCCTGGGCCAGCTCCGCTTCGCGAGGCGCTATTTCCCGAGTCGTGATCTCCTGATCGAATCCCGGCTCGGCGGCCGCTACGTGGGGGAGCGGGAGACCCTCGCCGGGGGGACGCTCAAGTCCTATCTGGCGGTCGACGCGCTGGCCCAGGCCACGGTCATCAACTTCACGATCTTCGTGTCGCTCAAGAACGCGGCGGGACTCATCTATCGGTCCGACGAGTCGTTCGATCTCCCCGGTGCGGAGGGCTACCTGGGCGTGGTCTGGCGCTTCCGCGGCTAGCCGGGGGCGGCGGCCGGCCGTTACCTTCGTGCGTTCGAGGGACGATTCCGGGCCACCATATCCTAGGGGTGAGAATGCGAACGATGCGCTGCGCGGCCATGTCCGCGCTGATCCTGAGCCTGGCGGCGTGCGGCGGCGGCGGCGGCGAGGCCGACTCCGGAGATCCGGCGGGCGCCATCGACAGCGCGGCGATTCAGAACGCCGCCGCCATGACCCTGCGGCAAGGCATGACGCAGGACGAGGTCCGCAACACGCTCGGCGAGCCGCGGACGCGCGTGACGATGGACGGCGGGCTGGAGCGCTGGACGTACTACAACTACGACGCCGACGGGCAGCTGAGCGCCAAGACCCTGATCATCTTCGGCAACGACGGCAAGATCGCGGAAGTCAACAACACCTCCCAGTGATGGCCGCACGCCGGCGACTCCCCAGGGCGGATCGCTAGGCCGCGATGTGGCGTACGGCGTACGCCTGGCTCGTGGGTGTCGTCTACACGGTCTTCTGGGCTTCGCTCGGGATCCTCACCTGGCCGCTGAGTCCCCGCGGCGACCTGTACCTGCTGTACGCTCGCATCTGGTCGGGCTGGATCCTCAAGTCCCTGGGGATCCCGCTCGACGTGACGGGCCGCGAGAGGCTGGAGTCGGATCAGACGTACGTGCTGATGTCCAACCACCAATCGGTGTTCGACATCTTCGCGCTGTTCCGGGCCTGCGACCGGCCGTTCCGGATGGTCGCCAAGAGCACTCTCTTCTGGATCCCGATCCTCGGCTGGTCGATGTGGATGTGCGGGTTCATCCCCATCGACAGATCGAACCGCGACAGCGCGATCCGAAGCCTCGACCGTGCTGCGCGTAAGATCCGCTCGGGCGTCAGCGTCCTCGTCTTTCCGGAGGGGACCCGCTCCCGGGACGGCACGCTCCACCCTTTCAAGAAGGGGGGCTTCATGCTGGCGCTCAAGGCGGGCGTGCCGGTCGTTCCCGTCGTGGTCCTGGGAACGGACGCCATCATGGAGAAGGGCTCGCTCCGGGTGGGGCGAGCGGACGTCACGGTTCGCATCGGGACGCCGATCGTCACCGCCGGGCGCGACGCGCGCGGGCGCGACCGCCTGATGGAGGAGGTGCGCCGGGCGATGATCGACCTCGGCGCCACGGCGTGCGAGAACGCCCCGGCGTGAGTATCTTCTAGAGAAATACCTCCTTTAAATCGAGTCCCGTGAGGCTCGGAAGGACGATTCCCATGCAGCACGATCCGACGCTCGTCTCCCGTCTCCGCTCCGCGGAGACTTTTTTTTGCCCGTGAGCGCCGGGATTCCCGCCCGCATCGCTCTCGAAGACGGCTGGACCGCCCTCGGCCTTTCCACCGGAGCCACCGGAACGGCCGGCGGCGAATGCGTGTTCAACACCTGCCTTTCGGGCTACCAGGAGGTGCTGACGGACCCCAGCTACGCCGGCCAGATCGTCGTCATGACGTATCCGCTGATCGGCAACTACGGGATCGTCGAGGGGGACGGAGAGTCGTGGGGGCCGCAGGTGTCAGGCTACGTGATGCGCGAGTGCGTGCGAAATCCTTCCAACTGGCAGGCCAGCGACACGCTGCCGGACTGGCTGGCGCGGCACGGTGTCGTGGCGATCGAGGGGATCGACACGCGGGACCTGACCCTCCACCTCCGTGAGCACGGCGCTCTCCGCGGGGTGGTGACCACGGACACGCTCGACGTCGAGGATGCCGTGGCCCGCGCGCGACGCGTCCCGCCCATGGAGGGGCGGAGCCTGACGGGGGACGTGACGGTCTCCGAGCCCCGGATCGAAGGCGAGGGGGATCTCACGGTCACGGCGCTCGACTTCGGCCTCAAGCAGAACATCGTGCGCCAGCTGGCGGGCTTCGGCTGCCGGGTCGTGCGCCTGCCCGCCACCGCCTCTCCCGAAGAGATCCTGGCGCACCGCCCGGACGGCCTGTTCTGCTCGAACGGTCCCGGCGATCCGGCCGCCGCCCGGACGGCGATCGAGACCCTCCACAGACTCTCGCGCGAGGCGCCGGAGCTCCCCACGTTCGGGATCTGCCTGGGGCATCAGCTGCTCGCGCTCGCGTACGGCGGCACGACCTACAAACTCAAGTTCGGCCATCACGGCGGGAACCATCCGGTCCAAGACCTGCGAACCGGCGGCATCGACATCACCAGCCACAATCACGGCTTCGCGGTTCGGGAAACGAGCATGGGAGGGAAGCGCGTGGTGGAGGGCGCCACGGAGCTCGAGATCACCCACGTCAACCTCTACGACGGGACGGTGGAGGGGTTCCGGCACATCGAGCGCCCACTGTTCGCGGTCCAGTACCACCCCGAAGCAGCGCCGGGCCCCCACGACGCGCGACATCACTTCGCGGACTTCGTTTCCGCCATGGAGGCGCGCCGCGGGCGCCCGCCCGTGAGCGGCGCCTGATGCCCCGCCGCGACGATCTCGAGACGATCCTCCTGCTCGGCTCGGGTCCCATCGTCATCGGGCAGGCCTGCGAGTTCGACTATTCGGGCACGCAGGCGTGCCGTGCGCTGCGCGACGAGGGATACCGGGTCGTGCTCGTCAACTCGAACCCGGCCACGATCATGACCGATCCCGGGTTCGCGGACGAGACGTATCTCGAGCCTCTGAGCGTGGAGGCCTGCCGGAAGGTGATCGAGATCGAGCGGCCGCAGGCGCTGCTCCCCACCCTGGGGGGGCAGACGGCGCTGAACCTGGCCCGCGACCTGGCCCTGAGCGGCGTGCTGGACGAGTTCGATGTCGAGCTCATCGGCGCCGACCTGGAAGCGATCGAGCGGGCCGAGGACCGGGAGCGTTTCCAGGCTCTCATGCTGGAGAACGAGATCGGCGTCCCGCGCGGGGGTTTCGCGCGCACGGTCGAAGAGGCGGTGCAGGTCGTGGCGATCACCGGCTATCCCGTGATCGTGCGCCCGGCCTACACGCTGGGCGGCGCCGGAGGTGGCGTGGCGACATCCGAGGAGGAGTTCATCGACCTGGCGGCCGGAGGTCTTCGCGTAAGCCCGATCGGCGAGATCCTTGTCGAGGAGTCGGTGATCGGGTGGAAGGAGTTCGAGCTCGAGGTCATGCGCGATCGCGCCGATAACTGCGTGGTCGTCTGCTCGATAGAGAATCTCGATCCGATGGGCGTTCACACTGGCGACTCGATCACCGTGGCGCCTCAGCAAACACTCTCCGATCGCGAGTATCAGGCCATGCGTGACGACGCGTTCCGCGTCATCCGTGCGGTGGGTGTGGAGACGGGAGGGTCGAACATCCAGTTCGCCGTCGATCCCAACACGGGCCGGCAGCTGGTAATCGAGATGAATCCTCGCGTCTCGCGCTCGAGCGCGCTGGCGTCGAAGGCGACCGGCTTCCCGATCGCGAAGATCGCCGCCCGGCTGGCGGTGGGATACACCCTCGACGAGATCCCCAACGACATCACGGGTGTCACTCCGGCCTCGTTCGAGCCGAGCATCGACTACGTGGTGGCGAAGATCCCGCGCTTCGACTTCGCGAAGTTTCCCGGCGCGGACGCCCGGCTGACGACGGCGATGAAATCGGTGGGCGAGACGATGGCCATCGGGCGCACGTTCGGAGAAGCGATCCAGAAGGGCTTGCGAGGACTCGAGACCGGCGCCGACGGCGCGTTTTCGCGCACTGCGGCGGCCCTGTCCGACGAGGCCCTGGCCGAGCGGGTAGAGATCCCGTCCGCCGAGCGGATCTTCGAGGTCGTGGAGGTTCTTCGCCGGGGTTGGCCGGTGGAGCGGCTGCGCGTCGCTACGGGAATCGACCCCTGGTTCCTGCACCAGCTGGAGCGGCTGGCCGCGGTCGAGGCCGGCCTGGGGACCACGCCGCTCGCCGGGAGGAGCGCGGCCGATGAGCTGCGCCGTCTCAAGGGAGCCGGGTTCTCGGACGCGCATCTCGGCCGAATCTGGGACCGCAGCGAGGAGGAGATGCGCGAGCTGCGCCAGAGCCTCGGGATCCGCCCGGGCTTCAAGGTCGTCGATACGTGCGCCGGAGAGTTCGAGGCGCGCACACCCTACTACTACTCGAGCTACGACCCCGGTAACGAAACGCGTCCGGTAACGGGTTCGAAGATCCTCATTCTCGGCGGAGGCCCCAACCGGATCGGGCAGGGCATCGAGTTCGACTACTGCTGCGTGCAGGCCGCGCTCGCGCTGCGGGAGAGCGGGTATCGGGTGATCATGGTCAACTGCAATCCCGAGACCGTCTCCACCGATTACGACATATCGGACACGCTCTACTTCGAGCCGCTCACGATGGAAGACGTGGGCGCGATCGTCGACAAGGAGCGCCCGGATGGCGTGCTGGTGCAGTATGGTGGGCAGACGCCGCTCAAGCTCGCGGTCCCGCTCGAGCGCGCGGGCGTCACGATCGTTGGGACATCGCCGGACGCGATCGACCGCTGCGAGGATCGCGACCGGTTCTCATCGATGCTGTCGTCTCTGGGTATTCCGCAGGCCCGCGCGGGATTCGCGCGCAGGCCCGAGGAAGTGCGCGCCGAGGCACTGCGGATCGGTTTCCCCGTGCTGCTACGTCCCTCGTATGTCCTGGGCGGGAGGGGGATGGTCGTGATCCACGACGAAGCGGAGCTCGAGGAGGCGCTCGAGGAACGACTCAGGATCAGCGGGGAGCACCCGCTCCTGATCGACGAGTTCCTCGAGGACGCGGTCGAATTCGACGTCGACGCCATCGGCGACGGCGAGCGCGTGGTGATCGGCGGGATCATGCAGCACGTGGAGCTCGCGGGAGTCCACTCGGGGGACAGCACCTGTTGGCTGCCGGCGCGCGACGCTTCGCCTGCGCTCCTGGCCACGCTTGCGGACTACACGCGACGGATCGGCCTCGAGCTCCCCGTAAGGGGGCTCATGAACGTACAGTACGCGGTACGGGAGGAAATCGTGTACGCCCTCGAGGTCAATCCGCGGGCGTCCCGCACGGTCCCGTTCGTGAGCAAGACGGTGGGTGTGCCGCTGGCGCGGCTTGGAGCGCAGGTGATGATGGGGGAGCGGCTCGCGAAGCTGGGCCTCGTCGACGATCCGGCGCCGCTCGCGATCGCCGTCAAGGCGCCGGCGATTCCGTTTCACAAGTTTCCCGGCGTCGATCCCGTGCTGGGACCCGAGATGCGCTCGACCGGCGAGGTGATCGGCCTGTCGGAGGATCCTGACGAGGCGCTTCGGAAGGCGATGCTGGGGATCGGCCTGGACCTGAGAGCCGCGCTCGCTGGGCGGGTTCTTCTCTCCCTGGCTCCGCGTGACCTCGGAGTCGCGGGCGAGATGGCCGGCCTGCTCTCGGAAGCGGGTGGCGAGCTGTACGCGACGGGCGCCACGTACGACGAGCTGTCTCGTCTGGGGATCGCCACTCTGTCCGCCGACGGAGGAGAGGTGGCCGCCGCCGCCCGGGTTCGCAAAGGGGAGTTCTCGCTCGTCGTGAGCACGGCCAGAGGCGCGGAGACCGCGCCTGAGAACGCCGCGATCCGCCGCGCCGCGCTCTGGGCTGGTGTTCCGTGCCTGACCTCGGTGGAGGCGGCGAGGGTCTGCGCGCCCGCCGGTCGGCCCGGCGAAGCCCTCCAGGTCCGCAGCCTGCAGCGCTGGGAGGCCCTTGCCCGGAGTTGACAAGTCCTTGCAGCCCCGTATCTTAAGGTCGCTTCAGTCCCCGATCATTCCTGCGTGGGCACAGCGCCGTCGAGAGGGAGGAGCGTCATGACCAAAGCGGACCTGGTCGAGCAGATCGCCGAAGCGACGGGCCTCACCAAGAAGGACACGGCCGTCGTGGTCGATGGCTTCCTGGAGGCGGTAAAGCAGGCGCTGGCACGGGAGAGCAACATCGAGATCCGCGGTTTCGGGTCCTTCAAGGTCAAGCGCCGCAAGGCGCGCAAGGCCCGCAACCCGCGCACCGGCGACGCGGTCTACGTCCCGGGCAGGCTCGTGCCGACGTTCAAGCCCTCGAAGGAGCTGAAGGAGCTGGTGATGGAGGAGTCGGCCGCGATCTAGTCGGGCGTGGATAATGGCTCCTCTGCGGCGTTTCGCTTCGTCGTCTTCCCTGCGGCGTGGGATTCGCCAGCCTCGGAAAGTTCTCCCCGCGTGCCTGGCATCTGAGCCATTCTGAACGCCCTCCGTAGAGATCTCCGTTCGTCGCCCTGTCGTCGATCACGTATCTTCCATATCTGTTCTTCGTGCGCCCATAGCTCAGCTGGATAGAGCGACAGCCTCCGGAGCTGTAGGTCAGAGGTTCGAATCCTCTTGGGCGCACCACCGAGTCGGGGAGTCGCTGAGAATCGAGCGGCTCCCCGATCCTGTCTCGTGGCTTCCCTACGGCGCGCGAGTGCCTTCCGACCGCAGCTGACCCACGGAGTCGCCCGACGCCGTCTGCCAGGTCGCCGTCACATCCCCCACGAGCCGATCGCCTTCCAGGTGGAAGACGCCATGGGTGGTGACCATCGTTCCGGGATTTCGCACGCTCTCGAACGGCTCCGAATCGGTGACGACGTTGTCGCCCTCGACCACGGCGGTGGCCGAGACCGGGTCGCGGTCGGGGAAGAGCATGGTCCAGCTCGCATCGTCGACGACGATTTGATATTCGTTGACGAAGGTGTCCGCCGGATCCGTAGACGTCGTGCGCATGTTCCAGGTACCCGCGAGATCGGCGAGGGAGATCCCCTCGACCGCGGCGGTCGTATCGGCCGCCTCTTCGGTGGCTTCCTCCGCCGCCTCCTCGGCGCATCCCAGCAGGAGAAGAACCGCGAACAGGGGGATGAGGCGTTGCATGGTCGCAAGCATGGGCTCTCCGGGACTGTGTGGGGGGTTCGTGTTCGGGTGTTCTTTACTATGTCGGCAGTGAATCGATGTCAACGGAAATCGGCAATCGAGGAGAAGACGAAGCCAGGGCGATAGACGCCCTGGCCACCTTACCGGGCGTGAAAGAGCGTCGTGAGCATGTAGGTACCCGCCGAGACGAGCGCGGCGGCGGGGATCGTCAGGATCCACGCCCAGACGATACGCCCCGCGAGTCCCCATTTGACGGCCGAGGCGCCCCGCGTGGCACCGACCCCTATGATCGCACCCGTGATCGTGTGCGTGGTCGACACGGGAACGCCCATGTGGGTGGCGAGGAACAGCGTGAACGCGCCCCCCGTCTCGGCGCAGAAGCCCCCGTACGGCTTGAGCTTCGTGATCTTCATCCCCATCGTGCGGACGATCCGCCATCCGCCGAAGGCCGTTCCGATCGCCATCGCCGTGTGCGCCCCGAGGATGATCCACAGCGTGCTCGGGTCCGTAAGGGAGAGCTCGGTGTTAGGGGCCATGGACCCGGCCGCGATGAGCAGCGCCACGATGATCCCCATCGTCTTCTGTGCGTCGTTGCCGCCGTGGCCCAGCGAGTACAGGGCGGCCGAGACGAACTGTCCCTTGCGGAACAGGCTGTCGACCGACGCGGGCCGCCACTTCCGGAAGATCCAGGCGACCGCGATCATTAGGCCGACGGCGGCGACCAGGCCGATCAGCGGCGCCAGCGGGATGAACTCGATCGTGAGGAGGATCTTGTCCCAGTTCAGAACCTCGAAACCCGCATGCGCGACGCCCGCGCCGGCGAAGCCGCCGATGAGTGCGTGGGAGGAACTCGTAGGAATCCCCCACCACCATGTCAGCAGGTCCCACACGATGGCGCCGATCAGACCTGCCAGGACGACCCAGACGTAGCTGTCATCGTCGGCAGTCACGGCGACGATCTTGGAGATCGTGTCCGCCACGCGGGGGGCGAAGATGAACATGGCGATGAAATTGAAGAACGCCGCCCAGAGGACGGCATAGCGGGGTCGCAAGACCCGAGTCGACACGATCGTGGCGATCGAGTTGGCGGCGTCATGAAAGCCGTTGATGACGTCGAAGATGAACGCCACCGCGACCGTCAGAATGACGACGATCCAGATGAAATCCATCAGACGTTCTCGAGGACGATGCCTTCGATGATGTTCGCGACGTCTTCACAGCGATCGGTCGCGATCTCGAGATTCTCGTAGATCTCCTTCCACTTGATGATCGCGACGGGGTCCTTCTCTTGGTCGAAGAGCCCAGCGACGGCCTTGCGCAGCAGGTCATCGCCCTTGTTCTCCAGGCGATTGACCTCGATACAATGCTCGCTGATCGTCTCGGCGTGCTTCATGTCACGCAGGCCCGTGACCGCCCCCTCGATGTGCTCGGTCGATTCGAGCAGGACCGCGGCCAGCTCCTGCGCGGGAGTGGTCATGTGGTCGATGTTGTAGAGAACGCACTGATCGCTGACCGTCTCCACGTAGTCCATGATGTCGTCCATCTTGGAGATCAGGAGATGGATCTGGTCGCGATCGATCGGCGTGATGAAAGTCCGGTGCAGCGCCTCGACACAATCGTGGGTGATGGAATCGGCCTCGTGCTCGAGGTCCTTGATCCTGCGAGCCCGAGCCTCGAAGTCGTTGCCCGCGTTCGCCAGATCCAGGAGCTCGCGGCAGCCGCGAACCGTCGTGGCCGCATGGCGCTCGAAGAATTCGAAGAAGCTGGTCTCCCGCGGCATGAGCTTCTTGAGCATGGACCCCCGGCAGTGGACTAAGGGATTGCAGGCGAGTGACGGTCGGATGACCTGGTCGTGAAGGGCGCAGATTAGTCGAAGGGCCCGGGATAGTCTAGACCCGGGAGACCGTCCGCGGGGGTCGGTGGGTCCCTATATTGTGCTCGTGGCCGCCCGACTGCTTCTGCTGGCTCTCCTGTCGCCGTTCCTTTACGTCCTTTCCGCCATGGCGTGGTTCCCCGCCGTCTGGTGGCATTCCGCCGTTCCCCCGCAGGCATCGGGCCTCATGGGGTACCGGGTGGCGGAGGCCGCTTCGGAGGGACACGCGCTTCGCCCGCGCCACGAGTGGTATCCGCTCGAGGAGATGCCGCAGACTCTTTTCCGCGCAGTCATGGTCGCGGAGGACACGCGTTTCTACGAACACGAGGGCTTCGATTTCGAGCAGATCCGGGAGGCGTGGCGCTTGAATCGCAGCGGACGAAGGCTGCGCGGGGCGAGCACGATCACCCAGCAGACGGCGAAGAACGTCTACCTCGACCCGTCGCGAAATTTTCTGCGCAAGGGACGCGAGGCGATCTTGACCGGGTGGCTGGAGCTGTGGCTCACCAAGGATCGGATCCTCGAGATGTACTTGAACGTGGTCGAGCTCGGGCCCGGGATCTTCGGGGTGGGGACCGCCTCCGATGCCTATTTCGATCGATCGCCGGATGATCTGACACGAGAGCAGTCGGCTCTGCTGGCGGCGACGTTGCCGGCGCCGCTGGTGCGCAATCCGGGGGACCCCAGTGGTTCGCTGCGCGGGAGGCAGCGGATGATCTTGAGTCGCATGGGGCGCTGGTACGAAGGACCGTCCCTCGCAGAGGAGGAGACCGCACGGGAAGAGGAAGAGCCCGCGGAAATCCCCCAGCGACTTCCTTCGGAGGCGATCGAGCTCGACTTCCCCTCGAGCGAGCCGGACATTTCGGAGCCGCCCGACTCGATCCCCCTGGACACCGAAGTGGAAGGAGGCGAAGATCCCCTGCCCGTGGACGTGCCCGAGAACGTCCACTCCGACACAACCGCGGATCCCTAGGAACAGGAACGAATGACGCTATCCTCCGGACCACGTGCGATCATGGTCGCCACGTTCGTCGCCTTGACCGTCGGGTTCATGGCCGGCTATCTGCTGGCACCGCGGAGCGCGCCATCGAGCGAGTCGGCGGAAAGCGACTCTGCCGCTCCGCACGCGATCGGCCCTGAGGAATACGCTCAGCTCGGAATGCAGTCCCTGGGGAGCGGGGACTTCGCCTCGGCCGAGCGCTACCTCCGGCGGGCCGCCGAACTGGCGCCCGAGAATGCGGGCGCGCATGCCGACCTGGCGGTCGCGCTCATGTACCAGCGGCGATGGCAGGAAGCGCATGGAGAGCTCGAAGTCGCGGAGCAGCTCTCGCCCGAGACGCCCGAGGTGTATTTGCTCAAGGGTGTCGTGTACCGGGATGGCTTCGCGGATTCCGGGCAGGCGCGCGTCGCCTGGGAGAGATTTCTCGCGATCGTCCCGCCAGGGTCGGCGCAGGCGGATACGGTCGAACAGTGGCTGGAGGGATTGGGTGGCGACGGAGGGGAAACGCCTTGACGAAAACGCAAATCCTGCTCGATGCGGGAAGGATCGCGGTTGTCGCAATCGTGTTCGCCTGCGGTGGCTCCGAGGTAGATGGGGAATCGAGCGACGTCGCCGCCGTGGACACGCTTCCGCTCGCCGTTCCCGCGCCTGAGGTTCAGGATGGACTGCTGATCGTGTCGCCCGAGCAAGTCCGGGAATGGCAGGAGTCGGAAACGGAGTTCGTCCTCGTCGACGCGAGGGACGCGATTCAGTTTGAGCGCGAGCACATTCAGGGCGCCATCAACGTTCCGTACGTCGAGATCCGCGCGGGAGGACTGCTTCCTCCGCGTGATCAGCGCATCGTCGTGTACTGCTCGTCCGAAACCTGTCCGATATCGCAGTATGCGTATGAAGCTCTGGATCAGCTCGGGTACGAGGAGATCTACGACATGCGAGCCGGCCTGGAAGGCTGGAAAGACGCCGGTTTTCCCACCTTGCTAGGAGCCGACTCCACCGCCACCTCCCGCTAGTCGGACCCACTGCACGGCATCGTAGTTCCTCATTAACGGAAGACCCCTTCCATTCCTTTGACTCGCCTTTTCCGGACGTGGTACGGTAGGGCTGCATTCGAAGCCTACATCACGCACATCCATGTCGGAGACGGTGTGAACATGAATCACTTCGGCGTCAAGGCGGGCATCGTTCTTGCCATCGTCATGCTCCTATGCTCGTGCAGCGAGAAGAACCCCGTAGGTCCCGGCGGGCAGCCGGAGCTCTTCTTCAACTGGCTGCCGGCGTTGCTGGCCGATCAGTCGTCCGCCCAGCCGTGTCACGAGCTCATGCAGTTCCTGGACAACGCCACCGTGGTGGATCCATGGGCGAGCAAGGACAGGCAGCATATCCAGTCGATCGTCGATCGCCTCGGCAACTGCCCCGCGCAATACCGGCAGAGCGCGCCGGGCTACGAGGCGGGGGACGAGCCCATTCTCGACGCCATCGTCGTCTACGTGCAGGAAGCGAGATCGTTCCTCGCCGGCAACACGCAATTCGCACCGCATTCCCAGAAGTCACCCACTCTTCAGCAGGACAGAGGTTGAGATGAACCGACGCCGTTGGATCCTGATCCACGCGGTCACGGCGCTATTGGTCATGTTCGTGCCGCGCGGTCTTCACGCGCAGTCGCCCGGCGGCGACGGAAGAACTCTGACACCCTCGCAGGGTGAGACGATCGAGGCGTGCTACCACGTTCCGGGCGGTGTGATCTACAGGATCCGGGAAGCCGGCCTGCCGAGCGGGTGCGTGCCCGGCTCCGACCACATCTACTTCACGTGGGGCTCGGAGGCCGGCGGCGGCGTCGGCCCATCCGGTCCTCCGGGGCCGAGCGGTCCGTCCGGTCCTCCGGGTCCCTCCACTGGCGTTCCCGGTCCTCCCGGTGAGCCGGGTCCCATCGGTCCCCAGGGGATCGCCGGTCCAACCGGTCCGAGTGGACCGCAGGGTCCGCAGGGTCCGGAAGGAGATCAGGGGCCGGCGGGCAACGACGGCGCCGATGGCGCCCAGGGTCCGGCAGGTCCGAGCGGCCCACAGGGTCCGGCGGGGAACGACGGCGCCGACGGCGCCCAGGGTCCGGCAGGTCCGAGCGGCCCGCAGGGTCCGGCGGGGAACGACGGCGCCGACGGCGACGACGGCGCGGACGGCGCCCAGGGTCCTCCGGGTCCGAGCGGCCCGCAGGGTCCGGCCGGGGACGACGGCGCGGACGGCGCCCAGGGTCCTCCGGGTCCGAGTGGCCCGCAGGGTCCGGCGGGCAACGACGGCGCCGATGGCGCCCAGGGTCCAGCGGGTCCTAGTGGCCCGCAGGGTCCGGCGGGCAACGACGGCGCCGATGGCGCCCAGGGTCCGGCAGGTCCGAGCGGCCCCCAGGGTCCAGAAGGCGATCAGGGTCCAGCGGGTCCGAGCGGTCCCCAGGGCCCGAGCGGTCCCCAGGGCCCGAGCGGTCCTCAGGGCGCCGCTGGGAACGACGGAGCCGACGGCGCGCAGGGTCCGGTGGGCCCCACCGGCCCGCAGGGTCCGCAGGGTGACCCCGGCGTTCCGGGCGTCGCCGGCCCGAGCGGTCCTCAGGGTCCGAGCGGCCCCGCCGGCGCCTCGGGTCCGAGCGGTCCGCAAGGTCCGTCCGGCCCACAAGGTCCCTCCGGCCCGTCTGGTCCCGTGGGTCCCTTGAGCACGCAGGGAGTCGTCACGACCTCGTCGAGCCCGGCCATCGGCGGCCCCGCAGCCGGACAGATCACGGACACCGTCACGTGTCCGACCGGTGAAGTCGCCCTGAGCGGCGGCTGGGACTTGCTCCTGACCGACAACAACGACTACGCCAAGGTCATCATGCTGTCCTCGAAGCCTGCGTCCTCGGGACTCCTGGGCTCGCTGAGCGGTGATACGTGGTCGGTGACGCTGAACATCACCGCGAGCCTGGGCGGTAGTGACACGGCCTCGCTGACGGCGGTGGCACTCTGTAGCAGCTAGTCGATCGGGCGAATCGGCATGCGGTGTTCGGAAGGGGCAGGGGCCACCCTCTGCCCCTTCTCCTTGCGGACCACGAGAGCGAAAGAGACAGAATGAGCGTCAGCAAAGGGCACGAGAGCAGCGGGACGTCGCGCGGCCTGTGGGCGCGCGCGGTTCCGATACTCGTGCTCACGCTCGCCGTCGCGGCCACCTACTCGAACACGCTGCGGAACGATTTCCATCTCGACGACCTGTATCGGATCCGGGACAACCCGGAGATCCGGAAGGTGTCCCCGGTCCTGCGTCACTTCACGGATCCGGGGACGATCTCGGGCAGCCGGGGTGTCTCCGAGTCTGCGCTCAATCAGGTCGGCCAGTACCGCCCGCTCCTGCCGATCACGCTGTCGCTGAACTACGCGCTCGGGGGCCTCGACCTGCCGGGCTACCACGCGGTCAACATCGCCATCCATCTGGCGGGTTGCGTGCTGGTCTTCCTGCTCGTTTCTCGCATCCTCGCGCTCGCGCGCCCGCGCGGAATTTCCGATGAGCGACATGATCCATGGGCCGCGCTCCTGGTCGCACTCGTCTACGCCGTCCACCCGCTCTCCGGGTATCCCGTGAACTACGTCCTCGCGCGCGACCTTCTGCTCATGCAGGCGTTTCTCCTCGGAGCGCTCCTCGTCCATGCCGGCGGCGGCGAGCGCCTCAGTGGGTGGCGCTTTGCCGCGGCGCTCTCGCTCCTGGAGCTCGCGCTTCTGTCCAAGGTCACGGCCGCGATTGCCCCGCTCCTGATCCTCGTCTGGGAATGGACGATGGGCGGTAGGAGCCTCCGCAGCGCGCGACCCTGGAAGCGCGCGGCCCCGTATGCGGCGGTAGTGATCGGCCATCTGGCAGCGGCGCGGCTCCTTCTGGACTTCGGCGACCTCTCGCGGGTCCAGCCCGGCGCGCCGTGGTCCTGGACGTACGCGCTCTCCCAGGCGGATATCCATCTGACCGAGTACCTGAAGAACTTTCTCTGGCCAGTGGCGATCCGCATGGCGCCGTTCGCGGTCGAGCGCACGACTCTCCTCGACGCGCGGGTGTTGCTGGGCCTGGCCGTTATCGTGGCCAGCCTGACCATCGCGATCAGGATCCGGCGCGCGGCTCCGATCGCGGCCTTCGGCATCCTTTGCTACTGGGCGCTGATGGTGCCGGAATCCTCCGTGATTCCGATCAGCCACCTGGCGGTCCACTACCGCGCGTTTCCATCGAGCTGGCTCCTGTACATGGCGATCGGCGTGCTCGCCGTGCGGCTCCTGCGACCGCGGATCGCGGCCATGGCGGCTTCGATCGCGGTCGTCACGCTGGCGGTCACGTCGTTCTCCATGAATCGGATCTACCGGACCGAGACGAGCCTCTGGTCGCACAGCGTGAAGCATGGGGGTGAAGCGCTGGCGCACATGAACTATGCGATGAGCCTGCCGGATCGCGCGGATCCACAGGTCCGGGAGCACCTCGAGCGAGCCGTCGAGATGAGCCCCAACTATGTGCTCGCGCACATCAACCTGGGGCTCCTCTCGCTCGACGAGGGGAGGGCCGAGGAGGGCCTCGCCCGGCTGCGTGGCGTGACGCGGATGGCGCCCGACTGGCCGGAGACTCACTACTGGCTGTCGGTGGCGCTGGACAGGGTGGGGGACGCGGAGGAAGCGCTGGCTGCCGCGGACAGAGCCGCGGGGCTCGATCCCGCGAACCTCCAGTACCGATACCGCCTCGCCCTCGCTCGCTCGCGGGCCGGGTTCTTCGATGGCGCGCTGGCAGCCGCCCGGTCGGTGCTGGAGGCCGACCCCGCGCACGCGGACGCGCGCTTCGCGGAAGCCTACGCGCTGCTCATGCTCGGGAGGACCGAGGAGTCCGCCGGCGCGTACTCGATCTACCTGACCGCTCGTCCCGACGACATCGAGGCCCGCTTCGACCTGGCATACGCCCGGGTCGCGATGGGCAGCTGCGCGCAGGCCGTCGAGGAGCTGCGCGGCATCCTGAGGGACCGCCCCGAGCACGCCGCGGCACGGCGATACCTCGAGCTCTGCGAGGCCGAGGCGCGCGGAGGGCCGGCGGCGGTCGACCGCGCGCTGGAGCTTCACTACGACGCGGCGTTCGCGGCATACCGCGCCGGCGAGTATCGCCGCTCGCTCGAGTTCCTGCGCCTGGTCGACGCGCTACGACACGACTACGAGGAGGCGTTGTTCCTCGAGGGATTCGCTCTGCAGATGCTGGGCAGGGTGGAGGAGTCGCTCGCGGCGTACGAGGCCTACCTGGTCTCGCATCCCGATGCGGCGCAGGTCCACTTCAACGTGGGATTTGCCCTGGCAGGTCTGGGGCGGTGCTCCCAGGCCCTCGAGCATCTCGATCGCACCCTCGAGCTTCGACCCGACTATGCGGAAGCGCGTCAGATCCGATCACGCTGTGCGATTCAACGATCGGCGCGAGGAGCGCCGGCAATCCAAAGCGAGGAAGCCACATGAGGATCATGCTGACATTGGCCCTGTTGGGAGCTCTCTGGTCGCCGCTCGCGGGGCAGGACAGCGCGCCACCGGATTCGACGCGGGGATATCCCCGCTGGTTCTTGACCGGATACCTGGGGAGCCTGGCGCTCGCCGACGACGAGCTCGACGGCGTCGGCATGACCACCGAGGCGTCCATGCTCCTCGGCGCCCGCCTCGCCTACAGGATCACGCCCCGCTGGTCGATCGAAGCCAGCTACGGCCACGCCTCGCTCGACGCGACTTCCGAGGGGTTCGGCGACGTGGACGGCCGGCTCCACCTCTATCATGCCGGTCTCGTGTTCCTCGCGCCGGACTCCGCGATGGCTCAAGTCGCGCTTTCGGCGGGCGCAGGGGGAATGCACTATTCGTACGACGAGTTCGAACGGCGGGGCGTACTGCTTCAGGGGGAGTCCTGGGCCAACGAGCTGGTGGTCTCGCTCGGGGCGGGCCTCATCGTGAACCTGGGCCGGCGTGCGGGCCTGCGCGTGGAGGCCCGGGACGACGTCCAGTTCTGCAGCGCCGAAGCGGAGCCCATCGACGAGACCCACGACTTCTCCCACTGCCCCCTCGACGACAAGATCCTCCACAACCCGGAGCTCTCCGGCGGGGTGCTCTTCCGCTTTTAGCGTTCCGCCTTACCTCCCGCAGGATCCCGCGAAAAGGTCCCGGCCGGCGCCCCGAGGCGCCGGCGGGACCCCTTTTCGCGTCCTCAAAATGCTCTCCGGACGGGGTACGGATGCGCCCTTC
>DASSPT010000094.1:0-2206 GCA_035699465.1 Gemmatimonadota bacterium | reverse complement strand
TTCTCGCGGCGGGCGTGCGGCCTGGGTAGGCTGGGCGATCAGGAGGGGTTGGCAACAGCGTTATCGGCCCTCCCCTCAGTCACAAGACCCCTGCCGGATCGCTTCAACGCTCGCTGGCGGCACCTGTTACTCGGGGCTCCGTGTGTACAGGATTTCGCTATCTACCACGCCACCGGCTTTCTCTCAACCTATGAGGGTGGACCACTCGCCCCGCACCTCAGACGGTACCTCAGGACGCTCCGCAACAAATTTGGGAATGCGATTCTGGAAGGTAACAAGATGCGGTCGGCGCTCCGTTGGCCGCTCGCGCTCCACAACGCTCGCCAGCTCGTCCGCCGGCTCGAAGCCATCAACCTGGGGATCAGGAAGGACCTGCCAGGTCCCCATACCCGCGCCGATAACACACAGGGAGCGCGGCATGCAGGGGAGGGGGCGGTGCCGTTTGCTCTAGATGCATCGGGGCGTCGCGGGCGCTAGAATGGAGGCGTGAGGGATCGCGTCGCGTACTTCGGCTTCGCGCTCGCCCTGGCCGCCGCGCTGGCGGCGGCGGCCGCGGGCCTCGGCTCCCGGGCCGAGCTCTGGACGTTCCGCGGCGGCTTCGAGATCCTGCGGTGGGCGGCGTGGGGCGGGCTGGCGGCGGCCGCGATCTCGCTCCTCGGCCTGATCCTCGCTTTCGGCGGACGGCGCCGCGGAAGCGCGTTCCTCCTGGGAGCGCTCGGTCTCGTGATCGGCCTCGTCACCACGTGGATCCCGTGGTCGTGGAAGCAGCGCGCCGAGCAGGTGCCGCCGATCCACGACATCTCGACCGACCTGACCGACCCACCCGCCTTCGAGGCCATCCTGCCGCTCCGCGCGGACGCGTCCAATCCGAGCGAATACGGCGGCGACTCCATCGCCCGGCAGCAGCGCGAGGGCTATCCGGAGCTCGGTCCACTGTCCCTGGACGCTCCCCCCGAGGCGGTCTTCGTGCGCGCGCTCGATGCCGCGCGGGACATGGGATGGGAGATCGTCGAGAGCGATCCGGACCGGGGCCGGATCGAGGCCACCGCCACGACCGCCTGGTTCGGCTTCAAGGACGACGTGATCGTTCGCGTCCGACCCGAAGCCGGCGGCAGCCGCGTCGACGTCCGCTCGGTCAGCCGTGTCGGCAGGAGCGACGTGGGCACGAATGCCCGCCGCATCGAGGAGTATCTGGAGCTGCTCGCCCCCGACTGATCCGCCGCGGAAGGCAGCGAACCTGCGAGATAACCCCTACTTCTCCGGGTGCGCGGGCGACCAGGCGCCCCGCCAGCCGTGCTCGCCGATCACGTGCACGCGCCGCTTCGCCCACTGAATCCCGTCCTCCATCAGCGAGTAGAGGACGGGAATCACGAGCAGGGTCAGGAACGTCGACGTCGTCAGCCCGCCGATCACCGCGATCGCCATCGGCTGCCTGAGCTCCGCGCCTTCCGAGAGGCCGAGCGCGATGGGCGCCACGCCGAAGATGACGGTCAGGGAGGTCATGAGGATCGGGCGCAGCCGAACCGGCCCCGCCTCCTTGAGCGCCGACTCGAGATCCCGGCCGCGCGCGCGCAGGGTATTCGTGTAGTCGACGAGCAGGATCGAGTTCTTGACCACCAGGCCGATCAGCAGGATCAGCCCGATGAAGGAATACAGGTTCAACGACATGCCGGTGACGAGCAGGAGCCCGAGCGCGCCGATCGCGGCCAGCGGCACCGCGCCCATGATCGTGAACGGATGGACGAGCGACTCGAACTGGCTGGCGAGCAGCATGTACGTGATGATCCCCGCCAGGCCGATCGCGAACAGGAGCGCCGCGAACGTCTGCTGGAACGTCTCCGAGGCCCCGGCCACGGCGGTGGCATACGTATCGGGCAGGATCTCCTCCGCCTCGCGTTGCGCCGTGCCCACCGCCTCACCGAGAGAGGCGCCCTGGAGATTGGCGAGGATCGTGATCGCGCGCTGGCGGTCCCGGCGGTTGATGACGTTGATTCCGGTGCCCTCCTGAAGCCGCACGACGTTGCCGAGACGCACCATCTCCCCCGATTCGGTCCGGGCGGCTAGCGCGAGGATGTCCGCGGGCTGGTTGCGCTGCCGGTCCTCGACGCGCACCCGAACGTCGTAGCGATGCCCGCCCTCCTTGTAGATCGTCGCTTCCTGGGAGCCGATCAGCACGTTGATCGCCCGCGCGATCTCCGCGGCGTCC
>DASSPT010000093.1:0-14020 GCA_035699465.1 Gemmatimonadota bacterium | reverse complement strand
GCCGCGAGCGCGATCGGGACCGGAATCCTGGCGCGAACCGTCACCAATGCGTCCGCCCGATGGCTCGCCGGCACCGGAAACGGACACGGACCGGAAGAGTTGCGGAGTTCGTTCTCGACCGACACCCCGCCGGGCGAGCTCGAGGAGAGCCCGGGAGACGCTCCGTTCGGGGAGAGCTCGGACCCTATCGTCTAGCATCCGGTTGACGGTCCGGGGACGCTGGCGGACCGCGCAGCGACGAGATACCGTTTCGCCGGTCCGCCAGCCCGTCCCTGCATCTCCCGGAGGTCGATCCATGACGCGCGCGTTCGGCTCGTTCCTCGTCCTGTCTCTCGCGGCGGCTCCCGGCTTCGCGCAAGATGCCTCCGCGGTCTCCCGAATCGAGATCACGCCGGCGAGCGTAGACGTGGCGATCGGCGACACCGTGCGCCTCGCCGCCGTGGCCTACGATGCAGCGGGCAACCGCGTCGAGGTTCCAGTCCAGTGGCTGACATCCTACGAGGTCGGGCGCATCGACTCGACCGGCGCGTTCGTCGGCCTGGCGATCGGCGAGCGCGTGATCATCGCGAACGCGGGGAGCGCGAGCGCGACCGTGCCGGTCTCCGTGCGCCCGCTTCCGGCGTCCGAGATCGAGCTCGCGCTGGCGGCGACCGACCTGGCCGCGACGTCCTGGCTTCCCCTCGAAGCGCACGCCTTCGACGCCGGGGGAAGGCGCGCGTTCACCGCGGACATCCTGTGGTCGTCGAGCGATCCGTCGGTGGCCGAGGTGGTCGGGGGGTATCTGGCGGCGCGCCGGCCGGGATCGACCGTGCTGACCGCGCGCGCGGGTGAGGCCTCCGCTTCGGCGGAGATCGTCGTAACGGCGGCGCCTTCGGGTGATCTCGCGCTCGCCGCGCCGGATGGCGGGATCCGTGCCGGCGACGTCCATCGCCTGGATCCCACCCTGGGCGGCCGACCGCTACCGGCGGGCGCCTTCCCGCGCTACAGCGTTGCCGGTCCCGCGGGCCGAGTGTTCGCCGACGGCGCGTTCGTGGCCGAGGAGCCGGGCGACTACCTGGTCACCGCCGAGCTCGGGGGCGCGAGCGTCGATGTCCCGATCCACGTCGAGCCCCGCGAGCACGACCTGGAGTTCGAGCTCGTCGGCCACGGCGGGGTCGCCACCGCGCACACGGCGGATCTCTGGGCCTGGGGCGACGTCGCATACCTCGGGACCTTCATGGACGACAAGCTGCGGGTCTTCGATATTTCGGACCCCGCGAACCCGGTGCTGACGGACTCCATCCAGGTCGACGCGCGCCGCATCAACGACGTCATGGCGAACCCCGAGGAAGGTTTCGCGATCATGACCCGCGAGGGCGCCTCGAATCGCGTCAACGGCATCGTGGTCCTCGACATCAGCGATCCGCTGCATCCCACGATCGCGAGCGAGTACACCGAGACGGTGCCGGGCGGCGTCCACACCACGTGGATCGTCGGCGAGCTCGTCTACCTGACCCACAACGGCACCGGCGACATGCGGATCATCGACGTCTCCGACCGGGCGAATCCACGCGAGGTGGGCCGCTGGGGAATCGACAATCCGAACCGCGTGCTCCACGACATCTTCGTCAAGGACGGGATCGCGTACCTGTCGTACTGGGACGACGGTCTCGTGATCCTCGACGTGGGGGGCGCCGGGAAGGGCGGAACGCCCACCGCGCCGGTCTTCGTCTCGCGCATCTACTATCCGGAGGGGAATACGCACACGGCGTGGCGCTGGAAGAACTACGTGTTCGTGGGAGACGAGATCTTCCCCGACGACTGGGACATCGGCCGCCCGATCGCCGCCCGGGGATACATCCACGTCGTCGACGTCAGCGATCTGGAGCATCCCGTCGAGGTCGCGAAGTACGAGGTTCCGGAAGCGGGCGCCCATAACATCTGGATCGACGACGAGGACGAGACGCTGTACCTCGCCTACTACCAGGCCGGGCTGCGTGCCCTCGACGTGTCGGGGGAGCTGCGGGGAGACCTGTACGCGCAGGGCCGCGAGATCGACCGTTACGACACGTCGGCGACCGAAGGTGTAGCGCTTCCCAACGTCCCGTTCGCCGCCACGGTCATGCTGAAGGACGGAGAAATCTACACCGTGGATCTGAATTCCGGACTGTGGATCCACCGCATGGTACCGACCGGCGACCGCCCGATCTCGTGACGGGCTGAAAACGGTCCAGATGCAAGGCGGGCGACGAGTGGATTCTGAGGCGTACCGAAAGGTACGCCGCAGGAAGACACGAGGAGCCCAACGCCGCAGATGGGCCGTTTTCACCGCCCGCCGCTGGGGAGGCAGGATTCGAACCTGCAACCACCGCGTTAACAGCGCGGCGCTCTGCCGGTTGAGCTACTCCCCAGCCGCGCGCGTCCGGCTTGCCGCGCGGTCCTGAGTCCGCCTCAGCGCGGCAGTCGGCGATCGCACTCCACCACCTCCCACCCCGCCGCGCCGCGCGCGAGCTGGCAGTCGTAGGCTCCGCGGAGCCCGGGCCGTTCCAGGTACTCGGCCCAGACGCGCGCCCCGTCCGTGCCTTCCCACTCGGGCAGGTCCACGAATAGCGCGAGCGCGGGCGCCTCCGAGAGCTCGTCGACGACCCGGCGGCCGACGACCACGTCCCGAGCCCAGGCGCAGCGCGAGATCGGCTGCACGGGTGGCAGGGTGCCGCGAAGCTCCCGGATCAGCGCCACCGGCGGCTCGGTGACCACCAGTCCCGAGCCGCTACCCACGCAGTACGCGTTCGCCGACGATCGCAGCGCGCTGTCGTTGTTCTGTATCAGCCAGCGGAGCGTCGCCGCCTGCGCGGCGACGTCGTCCGACGGCGGCCCCCCGACCTCCCCCTCGCCGGCGCTCGCGCAGGCCGCAAGAGTGACCAGGAGCGCGGTCGCCACCCATCCTCGATCTCTCATCCTCTCCTCCTCGGCCCTGACCTTCGACGATTCTGCCTTATCGTACACCGCCGATGGCGCGTGCGCTCCCGGAGATCGCGGACGCCAATCGGAGTTCGGGGGCGACGCGCGTGGCGGCCGGCCGTCCCCCGGGCTATCGTCTTCGCATGTGCAGGAATATCAGGACGCTCTACAACTTCGATCCGCCCGTCACCGACGAGGAGATCCACGCGTCGGCGCTCCAGTACGTGCGCAAGATCAGCGGGTTCACGCGCCCTTCGAAGGCGAACCAACCCGCGTTCGACCGCGCGGTCCTCGACGTGAGCCGCGTCACACGCGAGCTGGTCGACGCGCTGGAGACCAAGGCTCCGCCGCGCGACCGCGAGGTCGAGGCGGCGCGCGCCCGGGCCCGCGGGCTCGCGCGACGAGAGGTCCGGACCGCCTAGCGGCGGGGTGACGCTTCGGGATCTTCCGGCGCGCTGCTCTCCGCGCGCGGGATCACTACCCGGATCGGCTCCATCGTCACGGCTTCGTACTGCGCGTCGCGCGGCACCATGACCCGGATCGGGTCCATGGTGACTCGCTCCATCCAGGGGGCCGTCACGGCGTCGGTCGTGTCCGCGACTGTCGCCGAAACGGGGGACCCGGTGGGACCCGACCGTGGAACGACGACCGCGGCGACCAGCCCGGCAGCCACCAGCGCGTTTCCGATCGTAGGTCTCTGCATGGCATCCTCCTCGGAGGGGATCCCTCCTCTTCGAGCCTAGGAGGACGCGGCCGGACGGTCTGTCGGGAGCGCCACCATCCACCCTGTCGGGAGATCCTCGACCGGCTACCCGGCCGCCACCCGGTCGAGAGCGGTTTCTAGCCGGGCTCGAGCCTCGGCGGCCACCTCGGCCAGCGCCTCGTTTCCGGCCAGGTCGATCATCGGCTCGGGGTCCATCGCCTCGACGATCGTGGTCCCGGCGTTCTCGTCCCGCCGCACCACGACGTTGCAGGGCAGGAGGAGCCCGATGTCCGGCTCGACGGCCAGAGCGCGATGGGCCAGCGAGGGATTGCACGCCCCCAGGATCACGTAGGGCGGAAACTCCACGTCGAGTTTCTTCTTGAGCGTCGCCCGCACGTCGATCTCGGTCAGGGCACCGAAGCCCTGGGAGGCGAGCTCCTCGCGGATCCGGCGCTCGGCTTCCTCATAGGACATGTCGACCTCGCGCATGAGCGCGTAGGGGGTTTCGGTACGCTTCATAGCCGTCTCCCTCCGGTGTTGGATGTGACCTCTTCGACCACCGTACTCCGATGCTTGGCGGCCGTCTGTCAGGAGTTCGACCGCTCCCTCCGTCGGAGATTACTTTCGCGGCCCGATCGCGCGTCTTTCCTCTCGCGGAGGTCCGACCCCGTGCTACCGGTAACCCTCCGCTCCCTTCGGCACCGCAACTTCCGGCTCTTCGCGGCCGGGCAGCTCGTCTCGATGACCGGCACCTGGGTGCAGCTCGTGGCGCAGTCGTGGCTCATCTACCGGCTGACCGGCCGCGCCACGCTGCTCGGTCTCGTGGGGTTCGCGGGGCACTTCCCGGTCTTCCTCCTCGCACCGATCGGGGGCGCGCTGGCCGACCGGTTCGAGCGCCGCAGGATCATCGTCGTGACGCAGGCGGTCTCGATGGTGCTGGCGTTCGTGCTCGCGGCGCTGACGCTCGGCGGAATCGTTCGTGAATGGCATATCGTCGCGCTCGCGGCGGGGCTGGGGATCGTTCATGCGTTCGACATCCCGGCCCGCCAGTCGTTCCTCGTCGAGATGGTCGGCCGCGAGGATCTCATCAACGCCATCGGGCTCAATTCGTCGCTCTTCAACGGAGCGCGCATGACCGGACCGGCGGTGGCCGGCGTGCTCGTCGCGGCGATCGGCGAAGGATGGTGCTTCCTCATAAACGGGATCAGCTTCGCGGCCGTCATCGTCGCGCTGCTCGCGATCCGCGTGCCGCCGTTCCAGGCGCCGGCGAAAACGTCCACGCTCAGCAGGATCCGAGAGGGATTCGCGTTCGCCGCCCGCGAGCGGCCGGTGCGGGCCCTGCTCGTCATGCTCGCCGTCCTCAGTCTGATCGGAATGCCGTACATGGTGCTGATGCCCGTGTTCGCCGATCGCGTGCTCCTGGGCGGGCCCGCCGCGTATGGGATCCTGATGAGCGCGGCGGGCATGGGCGCCCTCGCGGGCGCGATCGCGCTGGCTTCTCGCCGCGACGTCACGGGGCTGGGTGGCTGGGTGGCGCGGGCCGCGATCGGATTCGGAGCGCTGCTCGCCGTCTTTTCGCTCTCGCGCTGGATGTGGCTCTCGGTCCTCCTCCTGCTGCCGATCGGCTTTACGATGATGGTGCAGATCTCCTCGTCGAACACGCTCATCCAGACGATGGTCCCTGACGCGCTTCGCGGCCGCGTGATGTCCGTCTATTCGATGATGTTCATGGGAATGGCGCCTCTCGGAGCGCTGCTCGCCGGGTGGGCGGCGGATCGGATCGGAGCCCCACGAACGGTCCTGATCGGCGGCGCGGCCTGCGTGGCCGCGGCGGCGATCTTCCGCTGGCGCCTGCCCCGCCTTCGCGCCGACGCGCGGCGCCTCATCGTCGCCCAGCAGCCGGTGGCCGGCGAGCCGTCCGCCGGGATGAGCGGCATCTGATGCGGGTCGGTGTAGCGGGACTGACCCTGCTCACTCTGCTCGTCCCCGGCCTTGCGCTGGCGCAGCCGCCGGTGCGCCCCGCGGCGGACTGGCGCACGCTCGAGACGGAGCACTTCGTCGTCCACTACCCGGCCGAGCTGGCGGCCTGGACCGAGCCCATGGTCCGGCGCCTGGAGGCGATCCACGACGCGGTGAGCGAGGCAGTGGGGTTCGAGCCCGCCGGTCCGACCACCCTGATCGTCGACGATCCGGGTGGACAGTCCAACGGCGTCTCGTTCGGCCCGGTCATCTACCTGTGGCCGTCGCCACCCGGACCCACCTCCGAGATCGGCGAGAACCGGGGGTGGAGCGAGATGCTGACCGTACACGAATACGCGCACTCGGCGCACCTCATGCGGCCCACGCGCAACCCCCTGGACCGCGTCCTGTACTCGCTCTTCCCCTTTCCCGTCCCGCCGCTGGCCGTTCGGACTCCCCGCTGGGCGATCGAGGGGTACGCCACCTACCTCGAGGGGAAGCTGACCGGCAGCGGGCGGCCGAATGGCACGTGGCGCCCGGCGGTCCTCCGCAAGTGGGCGCTGGAAGGCAAGCTTCCGCGCTACGACGAGCTCAATCGAAGAGACGGCGAGTGGGAGGGCTCGATGGCGTACCTCGCGGGGTCGGCCTTCGCGGAATGGCTGGTCGACCGGAAGGGCGAGGACGCGCTGCGCGACCTGTGGGCGCGGATGACGGCCCGCCAGCGCCGCTCGTTCGGCGACGCGTTCGCGGGCGTGTTCGGCGGACCGCCCGATGAGCTCTACGCGGAGTTCACCGTGGACGTCACCGGGAAAGCGCTCACCGCGCGGACCGGACTGCGGTCGGCGGGGATCGTCGCGGGCGAGATGTTCCAGCGAATGGGGACGATCACCGCCGATCCGGCCGCGTCCCCCGACGGCGAGGTGCTGGCGATCACGATCTCCCCGGCGCACCGCCCCTCGCGGATCGTGCTCTGGTCCACCGCCCCGGACACCGCCGCGGCGCGGCGCGAGCGCGAGGAGCGCGAGCGGATGCTGGCCGCGGACCCCGAGGACGTCCCCGCGATCGACTGGCGGCCCCGCCCACGCGAGCCGCTGGCGACTCTGGGGCCCATCGGCGGCCGCGGGCACCGCGCGCCGCGGTTTCTCCCCGACGGCGAGCGGCTCCTGGTCGTCCGTACCGAGGGCCTCGGCGACGGGCGCGCGCGTGGCGACCTGTTCGCCTGGACGTGGCGGACGGGCGAGATGTCGAGGATCACGCGCGGCGCGGGGATCCGCTCCGCCGATCCGACCCCCGACGGGCGCGCGGCGATCGCCGACCGGTGCGTCAATGGGATTTGCGACCTGGTGCGGGTCGATCTCGAGACCGGCGCCGTCGAGCTCGTCGCGCCGGGAGCTCCGGACGCGCCCTTCTTCCGGCCGCGGGTCTCCCCGGACGGGACGCGCGTCGCGGCGAGCGTCCAGACGGCCGCCGGATGGCGGACCGCGATCGTGGACATCGTCGGCGGCGAGCCCGCGGGTGTTTTCCTCGGCGCCCCTGCCGGCCCCATGGGGTTCGTCGGGCCCGACGACGGCGCGAGCCGGTTCGCCGCCGCGTGGCTTCCGGGCGGCGACGCGCTGGTCGCGGTGTCGGAGGCGGGCGGGGTGCACGACATCGAGCGGATCGATCTCGCGACAGGAGCCGCGCGCCCGCTCACGCGCGTCGTCGGCGCGGCGATGGCGCCCGAGCCGGACCCCGCGGGGCGATGGGTCTGGTTCCTGACCCTGGAAAGCCGCGGGAACGACGTGCGCCGGATCGAGGCCGACGCGGCGCCGCTCGATCCCGCGCCCGCGCTCGATCCCGCGCTCGCCCCCGCCGCCCCGAAGGACCCGCCCGCCGGCACGTCGTTCGCGATGGCGGAGCTTCCGGCCGCGCGATCCTACGGCATGGGCCCGCGCCACCTCACGCTCCTGCCCCGGGGATCGATCGCCTCGTCGGGGACCGCCGCGGGTCTCACGCTGGCGGGCACCGATCCGGTCGGCCGGTTCGTCTGGACGCTGGACGGCCTCGTGGGAACCGACGACGCGTGGCGCGGTGTGGCGGCGAGCGCCGCCTACCGGAGGTTTCCGCCCGAGATCCTGGCCACCGTTTTCGCCGCCTGGCAGGAGCCGTCCGAGCAGGACGACCTGCGACCGTCCGGGCTCGACGCCGACTACGCGGGCATCGGCGTGGCGGTCGCGCTCGAGCGGGACCTGTTCTCGCGGGCTGCCCGGTTCGAGCTCGGCGGCTCGGCCGGCCGCCTGGACACGAGCCTCACGCCCGATGGGACGCGCGCGCTGGGGTACGCGGAAGCCTCCCTGCGCACGCTGGCATCACCCGGCCGGTGGCGGCTGACGGGCGCGGCGGAGCTGAACGCGAGCGCGGGCTCGACGCCCGGCGGGGATGGGTGGAGGCGAGCGGTTTCCGGCGTCTCGCTCGCGGTCGGAAGGGACCGCGGTGCGCTGCGCCTGGAGTCCGTCCACGGCTGGATCAGCGACGACGCGCCCCTGTGGGAGACGTTTTCCGCCGGCGGCCCGGTCTCGCCGCTCGTCGACCCCTCGCTCCTGTCCCAGCGCCTGCCGCTGCCGGCGGTTCCGGTGGGATATGTCGCAGGAGAGCGAATCTGGACCGTGAGGGTCGAGGGCCGGACGAGCGCCGGCGTCGTGCCGTTCTGGTGGGCGGGAACCGCGGGCGACGAGCTGGGAGACTGGAAGCGCGTGTGGGGGATCGAGTGGAGGTTGACGCGCGACGCGATCCCCTACCTCGGCCTCCCCGCCTCGCGTCTCGAGGCGGGGGTCGCGCGCATCATGGACGAGCCGCTCCGCCACGCGACGCGCGGATGGCTGTCGCTGTCGTTCCGCCCCTAGCCGCTTCCGCCGCGGCCGAGCCGCGGTTCCGGAGCTTCAGGCGCTCCGGTACACGTCCTCGGCGCCGCAATCCTCCCAGGCGTCCGCGATCCACTCCGCGTCCTCGGCGCTGTGCGGGGTGACGGTCATCACGATCCCGCCCTCTTCGATCGCGGTCCGATAGACGCTGGCCTTCTCCTCGCTCATCCCGGTCCCGATCAGCGCGCCGATCAGCCCGCCGGCCACGCCGCCCGCACCAGCGCCGGCTATGGCCGCCGCCAGCGGGCCGGCGACCACGAGACCGAGGCCGGGAACCAGGATCGTCGAACCGATCGCCGCGATCGCACCCGCGAGCGCTCCGACCGCCGCGCCGATCGCTCCACCGGCTCCGGTGCCCTCGAGTGTCTTGCGCTCCTTCTCGACCACCACGTCCTCGGTCGGGAAGAACTCGTCGCGCGCCTGCTCGGACATCAGAACCGTGATGTCGTCCTGACTGTAACCATGGTCGCGCGTCTCCCGGTAGGCGGTTTCCGCGTCGTCGGAGTCGCGGAAGATCGCGCTGACGATGCCGTGGCGTGCCATGCCGAGCCTCGCGCCCACCCGCTCGTCCCGCACGTGCGATTCGTCGAAGTCGTCGTGCTCACTGTCGTGCTCGTGGGTCTTCATCGTGTCCTCGTATGTCGGAGTATTGCAGCCCGACCCGAGTCTAGGGCACACACGGACGGTGGTCCGTCAGAATTGCGACAAGCGGGGAATGTCCTGGGACCCGAACGGGCTCAGGCGGTCGCCGGCGGGGGGTCGAGGTCGAGCGCGCCCTTCACCGCGCCGGCCGCGCGCTCGAGCGCCGTGGAATCGCGCGAGCGGAGCACGAGCTTGCAGCGGTAGCGGCCGTCCAGGAACACGGGATACGAGCCGATGCCGACCTCGGGATGCGCGCGCTGGATCTCGGCCAGGGACTCCGAGAAGTCGCCCTCCTTGCCGCGCACCCAGAGCGTCTCCTTGAAGAACGGCGCGGAAATGAGCTCTTCGGCCGCCATCTCGAAGATGTCCTGGAGGAGGACCGGCACTCCGGGGAAGACGATCACGCTCCCGGCGCGAAACGCGAACGCGAGCTGCTGCCGGCCGCGCATGACCCGCGCGCCGCGCGGCAGCTCGGCCATCGCGGCCTCGGAAGGCGTGAGGCGGTCGCCGTAGTCCGCGGACAGGAGCTCGCGCGCCTCGGCGTGCGGCTCGAGCGGCAGCCCGAGCGCGTCGGCCACCGCCTGCCGGGTCACGTCGTCGTGCGTGGGGCCCATGCCGCCCGTCACGAGCACGAAGTCGTGGGCCGCGGCCAGACGCTCGAGCTCCTCGACGATCGCCTCCCGCCGGTCGCTCACGATCACGACCTTGGCCACGAGGATCCCCAGCTCCCACAGCCGGCGCGTCAGGAACGGGGTGTTCTGATCCTCGACCTCGCCCGAGAGGATCTCGTCCCCCACGATCAGGAGCGCCGCCGAGCGCGGGGAGAGCGTCTCGCTCACGACTCCTTCCATTTCTCCTCGGTCGAGTGGCCGGGGAACGCGCGCGCCGTCGGATCGATGCGCGCCTTGGCGAAGTTGACCGCGATCGCCACTTCGCCGAAGCCGGTCGCGATCAGGGGCAGCTTGCCGCCGTGATGGGCCACGTCGCCGGCCGCGTAGACCCCGGGCAGGTTGGTCTCCATGCGCTCGTTGACGACGATCCCGTTCTTCATCATCTCGAGACCCCAGCGCTTGACCGGCCCGAGATCGGCCTTGAAGCCGATGTTCACGAGGAGCGCGTCGACCTCGAAGGTCTTCTCCTCGCCGGTGCGGTTGTCGAAGATCGTCACGCGCTCGACCGCCTCCTCCCCCGCCACCGAACGTACCTCGTGAAACGTCAGGATCTCCACGCCCGCGCGCATCACCGCCTCGACCGTTCCCTCGTGCGCGCGGAATCCGTCGCGGCGGTGGATCAGCGTGACCGAATCGGCGATCCCGCGCAGGTTGTCCGCCCAGTCGAACGCCGAGTCGCCGCCGCCCACGATCAGGACGCGCTTTCCCGCCAGCGCCATCTTGTCCTTGACGAGGTACTGCATCCCGCGGCCCTCGAAGCGCTCGATCCCCTCGACCTTGAGCCGCCGTGGCTCGAACGCGCCGATCCCCGCCGTGACGACGACCGTGCGCGCGAGCCGCTCCCCGCGGTCGGTGCCGATCCTCCACACGGCCACGCCTCCGTCGGCGTCGCGCTCGACGGGCTCGAGCTCGGTCGCCGTCTCCGCGAGCCCGACCTCGGGATGGAACTGCATCGCCTGCTCGATCAGCCCCTCGGCGAGGTCGCGCGCGAGGATCTTCGGGAAGCCGCCCACGTCGTAGACGTACTTCTCGGGATAGAGCGCCGTCAGCTGGCCGCCCAGCTCGGGCAGCGCGTCGAGGACCAGGGTCCGCATCTGGCGCATGCCGGCATAGAAGACCCCGAAGAGGCCCGTGGGGCCGCCCCCCAGGATCGTGACGTCGAAGACCTCGGCGTCCGTCACCGGCACCCGTCGTTCACAGCGAGTCGAGGAGCCGCTGGAGGTTCTGCTGGAGCTGCTGCTGGCCGGCGATTCCGAGGGTCGCGGTCACGCGGTGCCGGAGCCGGGTCACGCCGTCGCCCAGAACGCGCTCGAGCTCGCGCGCGCGCGGCGTCAGCCAGAGGCGCTTGACCCGGTGGTCGGCGGGATCGGACTCGAGGCGGACGAACCCGCCGCGCTCGAGCCCGCGCACGATCGTGGTCATGGACGACTTGGCCATCCCCGCGACCTGGCCGACCTCGCTGATCGGGCGGCCGTCTCGCTCGAAGAGGGGCCACAGGACCTGGCAGGTCGTCGGCGTGACGTCGGGAAAGCCGGCGTGCCTGCACGTCTCGACCAGCCGCTCCCGCCAGCGCTCGGCGCCCTCGGCGAGGAGGTCTCCCAGATGGACCCGGTCCCCGTTCATCGCCTATTTGTACGATCTCGAACTATTGCCTGTCAAGCGATCTCCCGGGAGACCTGCGGCCCGAGAGCGCGCTCGAGCGCGTCCACGATCGCGATGTTGGCGTCGGGCATCGGCATCGCCCGGTACTCCTCGAGGGACGTCCACCGCGCCCACCGGACCGGTAGGGCCTCTCCCACGGGCTCGCACAGGTACGCGTGGAGGGCGACCCGGCGGTCCGGATAGGCGTGGCAGACGGCCACGGCGAGCTCGCCCACCCGCACCATGACGCCGGTCTCCTCCTCGACCTCGCGCGTGAGCGCCGCGGCGTGGTCCTCGCCCGGATCCACCTTGCCGCCCGGAAGCTCCCACGTCCCGGCGAGAAGGGGGTCGCCGGCGCGCAGCTGGATCAGCATGCGCCCGCGCGCGTCCACGATCGCCGCCAGCACGATCTCGTCGACGCTCTCGTCATCCATGATCCCAGACTAGGCCGCGGCGGTCGACGCTGCCAGCGCGGCGGTTGACCCGCCCGCGGGGGCGCCGTATACATCCCACCGCGCTCCTCGTCACCTCCCACGCCAAGCACAGGATGACAGCCGATGAAACTCACGTGTCCGCAGTGCGGGACCGTCTACGACGTCACCCAGTATCCCGAGGGTCACACGTTCCAGTGCCAGTGCGGGAACGAGCTCAAGGTCGGCCCGCAGCCTTCGGTGGCGGCAGCCGGTCCCGGCATGGCACCGCCGGCCCCGGTGCCGTCGGGACCCGACCCCGGCCTCCAGCCGATCGTCAAGGTGCTGGTGTTCATCGCGAATCTGTGCTTCTCGCCGCTGGCGGCGATCGCCTCGGTGGTCGTCTACTTCGTGATCAAGGACCAGAAGCCGCGGACCGCCAAGGACCTCTGCCAGATGACGTGGATCCCGTTCGTCGTGTGGGCGGTCCTCGTCGGGCTGTACTTCCTGTTCATGGGCACGATGATCTTCAGCGGCATCATGGGGAGCGCCGGCACGTATTGAGCGCGCCGGCCGGCCTCGCAGGGAGGCCCGCGGGCCGCGCGCGGCCTCCCATCGTGGAGCACCCTCGCGCCCTGCGCTCGCGCCCCGCGGCGTGGATCGGGTGCCACGGAAACCCGGATCGCTGCCTCGCGATCGGCGGCTGGCGCTCGCCGATCTGCGCCCGCTGCCTGGGGCTCCTGGCCGGCTACCCGCTGGCGGTGGCAGCGCTCTTCGCCTTCGGGCCCCCCGCCCTGGAGCGGGCTCTGTTCGGAGCGCTCCTCCTGGTGCCGGCCGCTCTCGACGGGGGAGCGCAGGCCCTCTCGTCCTACAGGAGCACGTCCCCCCGCCGCCTCGCCACCGGCGTCCTGGCCGGTCTGGGGCAGCTCGAGCTCCTCGGCGGGGTCACGGCCGCGCTCCTTCGCGCGGTCCAGGGCTGAGCACGCGGTAGCGGGCCCTCGAGGCCGGGCCGCTCACGCCCCAGGATTGACATCCCTGAATATTTAGATTATCATCGAATAGATTTCTATCTAACTATCGCGCCGCGGGGGATCCCGCCGCGGTGCCGGAGGGGATCCCGTGGACGACACGATTCGAGCCCTGGCCGACCCTACCCGGCGGGAGATCCTCCGCATGTTGCGCGGCGGCGACCTCGCGGCCGGCGAGATCGCGGCCCGGTTCGACATGACCGCGCCCACGGTCTCCCACCACCTGTCGGTCCTCAAGGAGGCGGGGCTCGTGCAGGCCGAACGCAACGGCCGGAGCGTCGTGTACTCCATCGACACGACGGTCGTTCAGGACTTCCTCGGCGAGTTGATGCGCTTCTTCGGAAATGGAGGTGAGCGATGAGCAGGCGCTGGATCGGTCCCGTGCTGATCGGGCTCATGATCGCGTTCGCGCTGGCCGTCTACGGCCGGCTGCCCGAGCAGATTCCCACCCACTTCGGCCTGTCCGGCGAGCCCGACGGCTGGACGCCGCGGTTTCCCGGCGCGTTCCTCATGCCCGTGCTGGCGGGCGGGGTCTACCTCCTGCTCATCGTGCTGCGGCGGATAGACCCGCGGGGCGCGAACTACAGCCGGTTCGAGGAGACGTGGTGGGTGTTCCTCAACGTGATCGCGCTGCTGATGACGGCCATCCACGTCCTGTCGCTCGGGTTCGCGATCGGATGGCCGATCGACATGGCCCGCGCGGTCACGGTGACGGTGGGGCTCCTGTTCGTGGGGCTCGGCAACTACATGCCGCGGCTGCGATCGAACTGGTGGATGGGGATCCGCACGCCGTGGACGCTCGAGAGCGAGGAGGTTTGGCGGGAGACCCATCGCGTCGGCGGCTGGGCGTTCGTCGCGGCCGGTCTGCTGGTCGTGCTCGCCGGTCTCCTGCTGGAGCCTGGCCCGCGCGCGTGGGCGAGCGGAATCGCGTTCGGCACGGCCATCGTGATCCCGCTCGTCTACAGCTACGTCGCGTATCGGCGGCTTCGGCGAGACGCTCTGAACGCCTGACCCCGCGGATCGACCCGCCCGCTGCACGGGGAGGCGGTTGGCGGCCGAGGTGTAGCCGCTCGCCGCCTCTGCGGCCTACGATCGGAGCTCGCCAGCGCGACCGCCACTTCGAATC
>DASSPT010000092.1:0-27706 GCA_035699465.1 Gemmatimonadota bacterium | reverse complement strand
CGCCCTCCGGTCCTTTCTGGAACTCCAACTCAGCCCGGCCCAGGAACTGCCCCAGGCTTCCGCTGGCGACGATCCAGGTCCCGGGCACGACTTCCTCCGGCGCGTTCAGCGTCTTGCCGCCGTGTCCCGATACGATCAGGTCGATCCCCGGAACGTGCTGCGCGAGCGTGCGGTCGCCCTTGTACGACAGGTGACTGAGGACGACGATCGCGTCGACGCCCTGTTCCTCGAGCTCAGCGATCCCCCGCTTCGTACTGGCGACGACGTCCTCCTCCACCACCACGCTGTCCTGCATGGCGGGGTTCAGCAATATCGTCGGATTGAACAGGCCCAGCAGTCCGATGCGCCGGCCGCCCTTCTCGACGACGAGCGTCTCCTGACCCAGGTCCTCGAGCCCGACGACGTCGTAGTTCGTGTGGACCCACGCGATCGGGTTCTCCTCGATGATTGCGCGCAGATACGTGGGGCCCTGGTTGAAGTCCCATTCGCCGAGCGTGAACGCGTCGTACTCCATGAGCTCCATGGCGTCCACCATCACGCGTCCCAGCGCGGCGCCGTAGGCGTTCTCGCCGCCGCTGAAGTCGCCCGCATCGACGAGGAGAATCGGCGCATCGCTCTCGCGCCTCAGCGAATCGACCACCCAGGCGCGCTTGGCGAGTCCGCCCGTCGAGTCCGCGCGGCAGCCGCAGTCGTCGAAATACCCATACCCGTCCGCGGTGTGCAGCACGAGCAGCGCGTCGGCGGAGCCGCCGCAGGCCAGGAGAAAAACGGTAAACAAGGAGAGAAGTGCGCGGGGTAAGCAGGCGAGACTTCGCCGGGACGGTTTCATCGAACCACAAGGTCGCTCAAGATGGCCGAGATGCAAGGCGGGCGACGACGGCCGAGTGAGGCGTACCGGAAGGTACGCCGCAGCGAGCGCCGAGGAGCCCAACGAAGCAGATCGGCCGTCTTCAGCGACCGTTAAAACCGGAATCCGACGGCGAAGTGGGTCTCGTCGCCCAACTCCGACACGGACACCTCGCGCGCGATGTCGGCCTCGAACCGGTCATAGCGGATCCCGACGCCGAACGAGCCCCCGGTCGAGCGGTCGGCGTCACCGGACTCCACGTACGGATTGTCGAGGATCACCACGCCGCCGCGCAGGATGACCACGTCGTAAAGGGTCAGCGAAGCGCCGCCGTGCTGGCTCGAGTTCGACAGCTCGTCGAGATCGCTCTCGATGTCGAACGACAGCGCCACCCGGTACTCGGCGGGCAATCCGAAGAACTGCTCCGGCGCCGCGTGGACCCCCACGCGAACCCGGCCCGGCAGGTTGTCGCTCTGGCTCTCCCCCGACCCGTCGATCTCGTCGTACGAGAAGTCGCCCCCCAGATTCCTGAGCGAGACGCCGAACGACAGCGGCACCGAGCCCGGCCGCGGCAGATAGACGAGCCCGACGTCGAAGGCCGCGCCGCTGCCCGAGGTAACACCGAGGTCGGAGTTGTACCACTTCGCGGTGACGCCGTACGAGAGGCGGTCGCGCCAGTGGTGGGCCCAGGTCACGCCCGCGGCCCAGTCGCTCACCTCGATGGTGCCGTCCGCGTCGGGCGAAGTGTCCGTCAGAATGATCTCGCCGTAGTCCTGGAAGACGAACTGCCCGGCGAAGGTGCCCCAGCGCGAGACGACGGCGCCGGCCACGTAGTTCCCGCTGATCCCGGCGTCGTCGGCGCCCTCGATGCGACTGAACGTCAGCGCGCCGCGCTCCAGACCGTCGGCGGTCGCGGGATTGTACGGCATGGCCTGAAGCTCCCCGCGCGACGCGACGACCGCCCGTCCCTGCCCGATCACGCGCGCGCCTACCGGCAGCACGAGCCCGACAAGGCCCCCGTCGGAGCCGTCGCCGTTCGTCTGCGCGCGGGCGGAAGCCCCCGGCAGAACGGCGAGCGCGGCGACGATGAGCGCGGGAACAGCGAGACGGGCGGGCATGGAAGGCAGAATCTGCCCGCAGAGGGGTGCCGCAGCAAGCTTCATCGGACCTTGAGCGCCCGCACCGTGGACGTCCCCTGCGGTGTCGTGAGCCGGATCACGTAGATGCCGGATGGCACCTCGCGCCCGTTGGTGGAGCGGCCGTTCCAGGCCACGGTATAGGTGGCCGGAGTCCGGGGGCCGGCCGCGAGCGTGAACACCGGCTGACCCAGTGCGTCGAACACCTCCAGTGTCACGTCGCCCTCCTCGACGATCGAGTACTCGATCGTGGTCTCGTCCGTGAACGGGTTGGGGTAGTTCTGGAGCACCACGTTCCGCTCTCCGGGCCCGGGCTCCTGAGGCTCCGCCGGGAAGTCGAGCAGCGCGGGGAGATTCGCCAGGCGCTCGTCGTACGCCTCGCGGACCGCGCGCACCGCCGTCACGAGGTCGACCAGGAACGGGGCGTCGGCGGCCAGCTCCGGGCTCGATGGCAGGAGCACCTCGGGGACGTCCCCCACCGCTTCCGCCCAGACGAATGCCATCGCGGCGCGCGCGACCGCGCCTTCGGCCAGATCGACGGGGCCGACTCCGATCAAGGCCCGCAGATCGAAGAACGGCGACGCGAAGGTGGGCTCGCGGAGACCGGACAGCGACTCGTACTGGGCCCGGTCTGTCTGCGGCACGGGCTGGACGCCGGGCCGGGTGCCATCGCTCATCTGGGTCATGTTCACGTCCGTGCCCGGGTTGTCGAGCGGCACCAGGGCGAGGAAGCCGGGCCGCCCATCGAACCCTGTCTCCACGAAATCCGTGTCCCAGATGAGGAGCACGGGCGCGCCGTCGATCTCGAGCGGCGCGGCGGTGTCGTCAGTGGGCTCGCCGATGTCCGGATCCAGCGCGATGCCCGTCCACATGTCCTGGATCGTGTATCCCGTGGCCCGGATGCGGTTCGAGATGTTCAGGATGTCCCACTGGAAGAGGACGGCCGTGTCGAGGTCCGCTTCGGTGAAGGCGAACGACCTCTGGCGGACCTCGACGCCGAGCGGAATCGACGGCTGCGAGACCGATCCCACGCTGAACCGGTCGTCGTACACGGTGAAGAGCTCCTGCTGCGCGACGGGCGTCGCCGGGAACAGCTGCTGATCCGATGGCTCCGTCGAGTCGAGGACGCGGAAGCGGGGGTCGTTCGGGTTCTGGCCGACGGCCCCTTCGATCCACTCGTTCTCGTTCGTGTCCTGGGGGTTGTACCCGATGGTCGTGATCGTATCCGGCACGCCGTCGGCGTCCACGTCCCCGATCCCGCCGATCCAGATGCCGGACCCGAACAGGTACCGATTGGGCGTGCCGCGCGGGAAGTTGCCCGGCGCGCCGGTGTCGGTGAGCCGCAGTCCGATCGCTCCGCGGTTGGTGACGCGCAGGAAGACCTGGTTGACGTCGTGCACGGCGAGCGAGGCCACCGAGGGCGATATCCCACGCTGCGCGAAGGCTCCGGCCGGGAGCAGCGCGACCGCGGCCAGGCCGATCGTCGCGGAGGTCAGTCGTGACATTCTTCGCACAGCCCGTAGATCTCCAACCTGTGGCGCGAGGGACGGAATCGGTGGAGTCCCGCGATTTCCTGCTCGAGGCGATCGACCGCATCAGACTCGAACTCGATCACCTTGCCGCACCGGGTACAGACCAGATGTTCGTGACGCGGTCGAGAAGGCCGTGCCTCGTAACGCCGGAACCCGTCGCCGAAATCGTGCTCCCGGACGAGACCGGCTTTGAGCAGCAGGTCCAGCGTTCGGTATACCGTCGCCTTCCCGATCGATTCCTTCCGCGCACGGAGCTTCTCGCCGATCTCCTCGGCGGAGACGTGGCGGTGGGTGCCGAACACCTCCTCGGCGACCCGTAAACGTTGCGGGGTCACCGGGTGGTTGTATGCGCGAAGATATTCCCGGAAGCGCTCGACGCCCTCGAGGGTCACGGCGCGGTCCGACTGGGCGCGAGGAGCTCTTCCGCAAGGCGCTCGAAAGGCGGGCCGGTCGCGGGGTCGCGAGCGGCCAGCGATATCTCGCGGTAGAGCGCGCCCTCGACTCCGCAGCGGTCGATGAACTCGGCCAGGATCTCGGGCAGGACCGGATCCGGGAAACGCGCGCGTCGCACGAACTCGCGCGCCGCCGTGCGCTCCGCCTCGACACGCCCGCCCACTGCGATCATCTCCAGCCGGCCGGGGGCCAGGCGCTTGGTCACCAGTGCCAGGGTGAAGGAGACCTCGCCGCGCGCGACCGGCTCGAAGACGTAGGCGCGCTCGAGCGACTCGCCCGCCTCCAGGCGCACGGCCGCCTCCAGCTCCGCGACCAGCGCGTCCCGCGCCGCATCCGCCGCGGGCGCTCGGGAGGGGTCCTGGGCTTCGCTCATCCGGGTTGACAGAGGGAGGGCGTTCGCCTAGTGTCGGCGTTCATCGCCGGCGAATCTCGCGGCGCCTTCGCGAACGGTCAACCGCACCACCATCCCGCCGATGCCTGCTCAGCGCTCGGAAAGCGAACGTCGATCGATCGCGGCGCTGGCGTACATCCTCGGCCCGCTGACCGGCATCGCCTGCATTCTTCTGTATCGCGACGATCAGTACGTAGGCTTCCATGCCTGGCAGTCGTTGCTGCTCGGCGCGTTGGTGGCACTCGCGGTCGTGGCCCTCGATGCGGTTCCGCTTCTCGGACTCGGCATGGTGTTCTTCCTGGTCGTGGGGGCGGGTCTGCTGAGCCTGCTACTCATGTGGCAGGCCTGGAGCGGGCGCTGGTTCGTTCTGCCGCTGCTCGGCGACGTGGCGCTCGAAATCGTGAACCGCTACGGCGCGCCGGACTAGAGGCCCCGGCGTCCGCAGCGTGACGCCGGCTTAGCCGGCGGCCATCGCCTCGACGGGCTCGTCCTCCGTCTCGCGGCTCCCGCTGCCGGCGCTCTTTCGCCGCTCGGGATCCTCGGACTCCAGCGACACGGACACCAGCGAGCTCACTCCCGGCTCCTCCATCGTGATGCCGTAGAGGTAGTCGGCCTCCGCCATCGTGCGCTTGTTGTGCGTGATGACGATGAACTGGGTCTCTTCGCTGAAGTGGCGGATCATGGTGAGGAAGCGGCTGACGTTCGCGTCATCGAGCGGAGCGTCGACCTCGTCCAGGATGCAGAACGGCGACGGCTTGACGAGATAGATCGCGAACAGGAGCGAGAGGGCGGTCAGCGCCCGCTCGCCGCCAGACAGCAGGCTGATGTGCTGCACGCGCTTGCCCCGCGGACTGGCCACGATCTCGATCGGCGACTCCAGCGGGTCGTCCGGGTTCTCGAGCCGGATGTCGGCGTGGCCGCCTTCGAACAGCGTCTTGAACGTCACGTCGAGGTTCTTCCGCACCGCGTCGAACGTCTCGACGAAGAGCTCCTTCGCGGTCGCGTTGATCGTGCGCACCGCCTCCTCGAGCTGCCGCTTGGCCTGTGCCAGGTCGTCGCGCTGGCGCACGAGAAACTCGTAACGCTCCGCCTCGCGCTCGTACTCCTCCACCGCGAGCATGTTGACGGGTCCCAGGTTGGCTCGCTTGCGGCGTACTTCCTCGAGCCGTCCACGCAGATCCTGCGTCGCCAGACCCGCCTCGGCTTCCGTGAGCGGGTGGAGCGCGGCCAGCTCCGGCAGCGGCAGCGCGTAGGCCTCGGCGAGATGATCGAGCAGGGTCTGGCGGCGGAACTGCAGATCCTGGCGCGCAAGCTCGAGCTCGTGACGCCGTTCGGTGGCGCGGTCGTGCTCGCGCCTGAGCTCCCGCACTTCCGTCTCGAAAGCCGATCGCCGCGCCTCGGCCTCGCGCAGCGCCTCACCGCCTTCGACGCGCGACTTCTCGACGCCGTCGAGCCGGGCGTAGAGCTCCTCGATCTCACTCAGCGTCGCTTCCCGCTCCTGCTCGAGCTGGACGCACGCGTCGTCGAGGCGCCGCCGCTCTGCGGCGCGCTCCGCGCGAGCCGACGCCAGCCGGTCCTCCTCGGCGATCAGGTGTTCGAGCTCGCGCTCGATCGCCTTGAGCGCGGCCTCCGCCTCGGCGCGCTCGAGCTCGATCGCGTGGCGCGCCGATATGCGCTCGGCACGGACCTCGTCGTGACGCTCCAGGGCCGCGCGCACGTCGGCGTGCCGCGCCCGCGCGCGCACGAGGTCGGCCTCCAGCTCCTCCATCGTTTCGGCTATGGCGCGACCCGCTGCCGTCGCGCGATCCTGGGCCTCGCGCTCCTCGGCCTCGTGCCCTTCCAGCTCGGCGAGCCGGCGCGCGATCTGGCGCTCCTCCTGCTCGGCCACCACCGCGGCTTCGCGCGACTCGCGGTACCTCGCCTCGGCGGCGAGGGCTTCCGTCTGGGCCGTCGACAGCGCGCTCTCGCCCGCCGACAGCACGGCCTCGCCGGCGGCTACGATGCGCGCCGCGTCGGCCGCCTCGGCCTTGCGATCCTCGAGCTCGACACGGGCCTCCTGCACCAGTCGGCGCCGCGCCAGGAGTCCGCCGTCGCCCGCCTCCCCCGCTGTCCGCCAGCGGCCCGTGGGCTCGATCAGTGTGCCGTCCATTCCGGCGATCACGTAATGGCGCGCCGCCTCCGGAGTCGCCTCCAGCGCCTCGCGGCAGGCGAGCGCGGACCTGCGGTCGGCGACGATCAGGAGCCGCGCGAAGAGCGGCTCGAGCTCCGCCCCCAGGTCGGGATCCCCGGTCCAGCGGAGCGCCCGGTCGCCACGGGCCGCCACCAGCGCGGCCGCCGAGTCCGGGATCTCGGGCGGCGGCCCGACCGCGACGAGTCCCGGGACCACGAGGTCCGCGCGCCCCAGCCCGTCGGCGGCGAGGCGGTCCGCCGCGCGGCCGGCGGCCTCGAGCCGGGCGGCCACGATCGCGTGGCCCAGGCTCTCCAGGTAGCGGTCCAGTGCCGGCTCGAAGGCGGGGTCGAGCGCCTCGATCGCCTGGGGCAGCGCGCCCGCGAGGCCATCGCCGGGGCCGCTCGCGAGGAGCGCGCGCGCTCCGCGGACGTATCCCTCGAAGCGGGCCTCCATCGATTCCAGCGTCTCGAGCCGCCCGGCGGCCGAGTGCTCGCCGGCGCGAGCCCGCGCCAGGCGCTCGCGCGCGGCCTGGAGCTCCTCGGTCGCCCGCCGCACGGTCGCCGCCAGGGTCTCGATCCGCGCCCCGCGCTCCGCGCGCTCGGCGTCCGCCGCCGCCATCGCGGAACGCGCGTGCTCGCGGGCCGCGGCCGATTCCGCGGCATCTCGACGCCGGCCCTCGATCTCGGCCCCCAGCGCGGCGATCCGCTCGGCTGCGCTCTCCGCGGCGCTCCCCTGCCGGGCCGCCGCCTGCCGCGCCTCGCCAAGCTGTTCCTGCAACCGCTCGATCTCCGCCGCCAGGTGGGCGCGCTCGGCGCGGAGCTCCGCCTCGTGCTGCGCGTCGGAGCCCTCGCCTTCCATGCCCAGCCGGCCGATCACGGCCTCGAGCCGCTCGGCGGCGGCGTGGCGATCGACCTCCAGGTTGGCGCGGCGCTCTTCGAGGTCGTCCGCGCGCGAAGCCGCACGGGCGTCGTCGACGGCCAGCGACTCCAGCCGCTCCGCGTGGTGCCGCAACGTCTCGCCGGTGACGAGTTGCGAGTCTTCGCGGCGCGAGATCTGCCGTCTCAGCTCCTCGACCCGCTCGCGGACCTCTTCATCCCGCCGGCGCGCCTCGAAGATGTCCAGCTCGAGCGTTTCGAGGCCTGCCTCGCGATCGGCCAGTCTCGCGGACTGCTCGACTTCCAACGCCTGCAACCGCCCCAGCTCCTCTACCACCGGACCCTCGCGCTCCGCCAGAGCCGTCAGCTCGGCGCCGCTCACGTGCACGTCGAGTCGGGCCTCTTCGGCCTCGTACTCGCGCCAGCGGCGCGCCTTTCCGACCTGCCGCTTCAGCGAGCTCACGTTCTTCTCCACCTCGGTCACGATGTCTTCCACGCGACGCAGATCGCCGGCGGTGGCCTCCAACTTCCGTTCCGTCGCCTTGCGCCTGTTCTTGTAGCGAGTAACCCCGGCAGCCTCTTCGAACATCGTGCGCCTCTCCTCGGCCTTGTCGGAGAGGATGCTGTCGACCATGCCCTGCTGGATCAGCGAATACGTGTGCGTTCCGACCCCCGTGCCCATGAACAGATCCTGAATATCCTTGAGCCGACAGACATGCTTGTTGAGACTGTACTCGCTCACGTCGTCCCGGAAGACGCGCCGCGCGATGGCGACCTCCGAGTACTCGAGGGGCAGCGCTCCGTCCTCGTTGGAGAACCGCAAGACGACCTCGGCGAGGTTGATCGGCTTGCGGTCGCGGCTGCCGGCGAAGATCACCTCGTCCATCTTGCTGCCGCGCACGAGCGTGGGTCGCTGCTCCCCGAGCACCCAGCGGATCGCGTCGGAGATGTTGCTCTTGCCGCACCCGTTGGGCCCCACGATCGCGGTGATCCCCGGGTTGAAGTCGATCGCCACGCGATCGGCGAACGACTTGAATCCGTACATCTCGAGACGCTGGAGTTTCACGCCGGATTCCTCCGTCGGTTGGGGTCGGGTATCGAGCGACAGGGTCTCATCGCACTCGCCGCGAGAGCCGGGGGATCTCTTCCGCCGATTCCGCGCCGAGGGCGGATGCCAGGACGCGCGACTCCGACTCGTCCTGAAACGCTCCGGCCCAGACCCGGAATGGCTCCTCGCCGAGCGTATACGCGGGGATCCCGCGCGCCGCGAGGCTGGAGATGCGTGCCTCAGCCTCTTCGGCGGTCGGGTATTCGCCGAGGAGGAACGAAAGCGGGGTGACCCGGACGGAGCCTTCCTCCACGACTTCTCCGGCGGTGAGCTCGTCGAGCGCGGCCTGCGCCGAAGCGGAGTCGCCGAACGCGCCCACGTAGACGCGCACCCATTCCCCCCTGTCGGGAAGGACGACGGGCGATAGGAAGGCCTTCATTCCTCTGCGACCCAGCTCACGGACCACGCCGCGCGCGGCATCGGCGGTTCGGTACGATCCCACTTGCAGCGAGTACGGGGCGGGCGTGCCGGAAGGTGCCGCGGCGACATCGGCGACTGTCGAGTCGGGCGTTACGTCGGCGGCGGAGTCCGGCGCCGGGTCGGTCGCCGTCCCGGCGACCGGACCGGAGAGCGGGATCACCGTGCCGGGCTCGCCGGCCTGGGAATCCGGATTGCGGGTGCCGTCGTACAGGGCGTCAATCTCCCTGCCGGACCAGCCGGCGAAGAGCGGCGCGAACAAGCGCGAGCCGAGCGCGAGCGCAGCGATCGCGGCCAGGACCACGGTGGCGAGCGTGAGCGCGCGCCGGTCGAGCGGGCGACGTCTCCTCGGCGCGGGTTCGGATCGCCGCGCGCGGCTCTTCGCGCGGGAGGCCTCGACGACCTCCTCCAAAGAAGGCGCGCGCTCCTCCGGCGCCGACGCCGCGGTCCCGGCCGCCGCGCCCTCGAACGCGCTCAGGAAGTCGAGCTCCTCGGACTCGGGGGTGGGCGCGGGCCTCACGGCCGGCCCGGCCGGCGCGGTCGTCGCCGCCGTCGACCAGAACGGCTCGTCGTGCCGGGGGGCGGGCGCGGCTCGCGACACCGTCCTCGGCGAAGGAGAGCTAGACTCGAGAGCGGATCCCGACTCGGCCGCAACCGCCGGCAGCGGCCCCAGGAACCGATGGCAGAGCCGCGCCAGCTCGCGCGCCGCGCGGGGATCCCCCGACAGGCGCACGATCGCGCGCTCGGTCCCCAGCGGTTCGGAGGGCCCCTCGGTGTCCTCGATCGTCACGACCGCGTCGCACAGCGCGGGCACGCCGGAGCCGTCGGCGCTCTCCGCCGGCGGGGGCAGCGCCACGACCACCGCGTCGCGCCCCTGCTTGAGCGACAGGAGCGCGGCGCGAAACCGTGGCGGGTCGTCGAGCGGCGAGCCGGCCAGGAATGCGGCCCCTCCGCTCATCACCGCGAGCCCGTGGATGCCGGTCGCCCGCGCGCAGCCCGCGAGCGGGACACCGAACTGGAGGTGATCGACCACCCCCTCCTTGAAATCGCCGCCCAGGAGCTGCTCGAGCCAGCGGACTTCGGGATCCAGGTCGAGAAGCAGGGTGCGCTTGCCGGACCGCGCGAGGAAGGCGGCCGAGAGGAGGGCCAGAAGGCGGGGATTCGCGTCCGCGGCCGCGTGGCGGAAGCCGACGAGGAGCGGCTCGCCGGCCGCGTCCAGCGCCAGGTCGGCGATCAGATCCACGAAATCGGGATAGCGCCCGGCGAGCGCGTCCGCCCGCTGGCCCGCCTGCAGCGCGGCGAGCGCGTCGCGCCAGAACCGGTCATCGAGCTCGAAATCCCGCATGGCCTTCACCGGGCTGGGGTTGGCGCGTCGCGTCGATGGCAAGATACGAGCGAGCGCGCGGCAGCGTCAACGATGACACCACAAGATATTGGGGTCCGGTCCCCTTAGACCCCCACCGATCGGTCCCAGGGACACGGAGTGGCCGGAGGTCGCGGTGCGGACCTTTCTCGTGCTGGCGCAACTCGGATGGGGGAGCCGGGCCGTGCGGATGGGGGGTGGCCGCCGGCAGAAGCGCCGGGCGACGGAAATCAATCTGAACGAATCAGAACTCGGGCGCCAGAGTGAACAACACCTTGCTGTCCTGAAGCCCGGCCAGGTCGGTCTGCTTCGCCCAGTCGAGACGCAGGACCGCGAAGCCGAACAGGTTCATCCGCACGCCCGCACCGAACGACGCGCGGCCGTCCACCAGCCGGAACCCCAGCGGGCCCGCGTCCTCGGAGGTGGAGAACCGGAACGGCTCGCCGGGGATCCGCGCGAATCCGGCGTCGAACCAGACCGCGCCGCGGATCGGCGGCAGCCCGCCGACCCCCAGGTTCGGGCGATCGATCAGCGGGAAGCGCACCTCGACGTTCATCAACCCCAGCTGGCTCCCGATCAACTCGGGATGCGGGTCCTCGTTGTCGCGCGCATCGTATCCGCGGAGCAGTGTGGGCCCGGCGATCGACCGGAACCTCAGGTTCTCCTCGCTTTCCCCGAACTCTCCCAGGAACAGGAAGCGGGTGGCGAAGGTCAGGCTCTTCCCGAACAGCCAGTACTTGCGCGCGTCGGCGTAGAGCTGGGTGAACCGCCGGTCGCCGATCGCGCGCAGCACCTCGAGACGCTGCCGGCTTCCGCCGATCGGACCGGTCGATCCGTAGAAGGCGGTGTCGAAGACGTAGGCCGCGGACGGCGCGGCATACATCTCGTTGGGCAGGTCCTCTTCGATGTCGGGCACGGGATCGAAGAAGTCGAAGCGCGCGATCCGGCGATCGACGTGCGTGGCGACCGCTCCGAGCTCGATCCTGGTGAAGCGACTGATCGGGTAGGAGCCGAACACCTGGAGGCCCCGCAGCACGTCGCTCCGATACAGAAACAGGTCGTCGGAGGTCCGGGCTGCGAGTGGGGCGAAGTCGCTGCGCAGCTGGAAGACCGCCGCCCCCCAGTTCATGCGCTTCTTCAGGTTCGCGTACGTGAACAGGAGGTCGCTGTCGCTTAGCGATCCGTAGACCGAGGCGGCGACGTACATGTTGTGATCGCCGAGCAGGTCGCTGAACGCGAGCTGCGAAGCGCCGAACGCGCCGACCCCAGAGACGAACCCGACCTCGGGCTGTCCTACCAGGTCCGGCTGGAACCGCACCTTGTAGTCGCGCTTCTCGAAGCCCTCGGTGTCGCGCGGAAGACCGATGGTGGGGTCGGCCAGCAGCGTGGAGATGTCGACCGGCTCTTCGAAGCTCGGCATGTCACGGCGGACCGCCATGGCCACGCGATCGCGGCGCGGCGCTTCGCGCTCGCCCAGGTAATAGGACACGGCGTCGGGCTCCTCCGGCTCCGCTGGCGCCTCGGCGATGTCCCCGGTTTCGTCGGGCGTCTCTTCCTCTCCCTCCGGCGGCTCCGCGGCCCCGCCGCTCCCGGGCTCCACTCCCCGCCGGGAAACCGTCCCGGCCGCGATCCGCCGGGCCGCGGCCACACCCTCGTCCGCCGCCGGCGGGCGGACGAACGCCGCCGCCGCCAGGTCGTACTCCGCCTCTTCGCCGGGCCGCCAGGGCTGCCGCTCGCCGGAGAGCGGCTCGTCGAGACGGTAGATGTCCCAGCCGCCGTCGCTGAACGCGCTGAAGACCATGCGGCTGCCGTCCCGCGACCAGGCGAGGGCGGGACTCGACTCGATGATCCCGCTGACTCCCGTCAGGAGGTCGGTTATCTGATACGTCTCGTTCGTCCGGAAGTCGTGCAGGAACACGTTCGGGATCCCGGTGCGGTCGCTGACGAACGCGATCGTGCCGCCGCCGGGTCCCCACTGCGGGTTGATGTTCTTGCCGACCGGGTCCGGCAGGTACGTGACCTCCTTCGAGGCGACGTCGTAGAGCCCGATCTGGTAATCGTCGTAGGAGAGGAGCTGGAAGTCCGTGCCGGCGCCGAAATCCGTGGTGAACGCGATCCGTGAGCCGTCCGGCGACCAGACCGGGTCCCGCTGGGCGTAGCGGTCGTTCGTCAGCCGCTCGAGGCCGCTTCCGTCGCGGTTGATGACGTAGAGGTCGCTGACTCCTCCCTCGAGGCCTGTGAACACGAGCCGCCTGCCGTCGGGAGACCAGGACGGGGTTTCGATCCCTTCCATGCCGAAGCGGAGCGAGGCGACGATGTCCTCGTCCTCCACGCGCATGACATAGATGGCGTCCTGTTCTCCGACTTTGCTCGAGAACGCCAGGAAGCGGCCGTCGGGAGAGAACGACAGGCCGACCCGCAGGAAGCGCAGGCTCTCGAACGACGACGTGCGCTCGCCCTTGAGGAGCTTGTCCACGTGATCGCCCGTCTCGGCGTCCGCGATGTAGATGTCATTGAAGTAGTCCCGGTCGCTGACGAACGCGACCTTTCGCCCGTCGGGCGACAGCGCGGGCGCCAGGTTGATGCTCGCGTCCTCGCGGACGTGATCGGTCAGCCGGTGAGCGAAGTCCTGCGCGTGCTCGAACTGGCCGATCTGGGGGAGATACGTGAGCCGGATCGCGTCCAGCCATTCCTCCGACAGTTGATCGAGCTCGACGTTGAGCGAGGCGCGGAAGGCTTCCCGCACGCCGATCAGGGGCGCCTTCTGCATGATCTCGCCGATCTTCTCGTCGCCGTACTTGGTGCCGATGTAGTACCAGAGGGCCTGCCCGAAGCGGTAGACGCGGATGTCGCCGACCCGCGAGAGCTCGTCGATCGTCGTCAGATAGCCGGAGAGCGAGCCGTCGCGCAGCCACATCGCCGTCAGCGGGTCGATCTCGCCCGTGGTCAGGTACTCGGCCATGCCCTCCATGAACCAGAGCGGCGGCCGGAACGCGAACGGATTGGATCCCTGCGAAAGCGCGCCCTGGCGCATGATGTCGATCTGGAAGGCGTGGACCAGCTCGTGCGTCAGCGTGTGCTCGAACTCGGGGTAGGCGCTGGGGAAGAACAGCACGATCCGGTCGCGGATCCGCTCGGTGATGCCGGCGGTGCCCTCGGAGATCTGGAACTGGAAGATGTTCGTCTGCTGGAAATCCGACTGGGACGCGTAGAGGATCAGGGGTTTCCTGCGCTCCCAGTCGTGTCGGAACACCTTCGACAGCCGCGCGTACGCCCGCTCCGCCATGCGGGCCGCGTCCATGACCGCCGCCTCTTCCTCCGGATAGTAATGGATGTCGAAGTGCTCGGTCTGGAGGACCTTGAAGTCGAAGTCGTCGTACTGGACCTTGTTCTTTCCGAACTGTGCGTGGGTGGGGGCGGCGACGAGCAGTCCGACGACGATTGCGGCGGCGAGCGGTGAGAAGCGCGTGGCGATCCTCCTGACCAAACAGGTCCCGGCGGGTCGCCGGGCGTTCGCGAAGGGTATCACGGAGATGGGAGCAGGGTCAACGGCTACCCCTCGTCTCTTGAAGCATCCCCCGGCGACCGCGGTTTAGTCCCGCGAGCCCCCCCATCCGCCTCCGCCTCGGCCCCGAATCGTTCCAGCGGCGCGTCCGCCCACAGGCGGTCGAGATCGTAGAACGCGCGCGCCTCGCGATGAAACACGTGGACCACGAAGTCCACATAGTCGAGCAGCACCCAGCGCGTCTGCTTGAGGCCCTCGACGTGCCAGGGCCGGGCGTCGAACTCCTTGACCAGCCGCTCCTCGATCCGCTCCGCGATCGAGCGGACCTGGATGTCGCTCTCGCCGCTGACGAGCACGAACCAGTCCGTGGCCGTGGTCAGCCCACGCAGGTCGAGCAACGAGACGTCGCTGCCCTTGCGCTCGACCGCTTCGGCCGCGGCGGTCGTCGCCAGCTCGCGGACGTGCTTCGCGTCGCTCTGCGCGTGGGTGCGCCTCGCGGGCCGGGTCAACCCTCTTCGCGCTCCACGCGCACCGTGATCGACTGGGCCACAAGCGGGTGGAGCCGCAGCGGCACTTCGAACTCGCCGAGAGACTTGATCGGCTGGTCTAGCTTGATGCGCGTGCGCTCGATCTCGAAGCCCAGGGCCTCGAGCCGCTCGGAGATGTCGGCGATCGTGACCGACCCGTACAGCTGATCCTCCTCCCCCGCGTTCTCGCGGAACTCGAGCACCGTACCCTCGAGGCGGGCGGCCAGAGACTCGGCGTCCACGCGCTCGCGCTGGAGCTTCTCCTCGTACTTCTTCTTCTCCTGCATCACGCGGTGCTTGTTCGATTCCGTCGCCACGTACGCCAGGCCCCTCGGCAGCAGGTAATTGCGGGCGTACCCCGGGGCCACTTCCACGAGGTCTCCGGCGTGGCCGAGGTCCTCGACCTCCGCGCGCAGGATCACTTCGGTGTTCTTGGGCATTGTGCTTTCCTCCTCACGATGTCTGTTCTTCGCGCTCGCGAAATCCGAGCCATACGTCCGCCAGCCCGATCGTCAGCCACGCGGCGGCGACGAACGGGGGCACGAACACCGTCGCCACTCCGACCAGCGCGATCCGCGCGACCGTTCCCAGCCCGCGCCGGCCGAACCACCACCACGTCAGGGCGAGGCCCGTCATCGCGTAGACGAGCCCGAGCGCGAGTACGGCGTTGGCCGAGGCGCGCTGGACCCAGTCGTTGCCCGACCAGAGGCCGGCGAGCCCGGCGATCAGTGGCCACACCAGGAGCTCCGGCGGCCGGAACCGCTCGAAGGGCCGGGGCGTCAGCCGGCGGCCGAGATCGGACCCCACCCGCCCCCAGCGGCCGAGGAGCCGCAGCGCCAGCCAGATTCCCAGCCAGATCGCCAGCGCGGCGAGCGCCGGCCAGATCGCCACCAGCCCCCGCGCCACGTCGGCTGTCAGGGCGCCGAGACCCCTCAGCGTCTCCTCGCTCATCCCGAAGGCGCGGTACTGGGCGATCGCACGGCGGCCGCCCTCGGCGATCCCGGCCTCGAGCGCCGTCTCCCAGCGCCCCATCGCCTCGCCGCCGAGCGCGAGCGCCACCGCTAATCCGGTCCCGGCGACCGAGAGCGCCGGAGCGATGAGCACGTCCATCCCCAGTTGCCGCTCGCCGCGGGCGACGACGCCGGCGCAGACGACCGTCGCGGCGGCGCCCACCACCAGGAGGGCCACGCCGATCCCCGTCCCCACCATGAGCGCACTGACCATCGCGAGCACCACGACTCCCGCCATGCGCACGGCCACGCGCCGGTCGAAGAAGGCGAACACGAGGCCGGCCGGCAAGCCCAGCGTCAGCCAGGGGCCCGGCAGGCTCGCGAACAGGAGCGAGAGCGCGACCGTCCATTCGGCCAGCCCCCACGCACGGCTCGTCGACTCGGGCGATGCTATCGCTGGTGGTCGGGGATGTAAGAGATCAGCGCCAGGTAGCGGCCGCGCTTTACCGCCTGCGAAAGCTGGCGCTGGTGGCTCGCGCACGTACCCGAGACCCGCCGCGGCAGGATCTTGCCGCGATCGTTGGTGAACCGGTCGAGCAGGTGCTCGTCCTTGTAGTCGATCGCCACCTTGTTCTCGCAGAAGTGGCACGTCTTCCGGCGCGAGTGGTGGTTCATGCTTCACTCTCCTCGGCCGGCCGCGGCGCGCGAGCGGGCGACGGAGTCGGCACGATCGGATCCACCACGGTCAGCTGTCGCAGGACCTGCTCGTCGAGGCGCATGATGCGCTCGAACTCGGTCAGCGCCGCAGGCTCGGTCTCGTAGCGCAGGACCGCGTAGATCCCCTGCTCTTTCTTGTCGATCGGATAGGCCAGCTTGCGCTTGCCCCAGACGTCGACCTTGACGGAGTCGCCTCCGTTGGGCGCGACCAGGCTGGAGAGGCGCTGGATCTTCTCCTGCACCTGGGAATCTTCCAGGGTGGAGTCGAAGATGATGACGGTTTCGTAGGGTCTTGGCACTCGGGCGCTCCCTTCGGTCTATGGCGGTCCGCCCCTGCGCGGGACGAACAGGGTGCTGGGAAAGGCCGAGAAACTACTCCGCAACCTCCTCTCCGTCAACGCCTTTTGCCGCCCATCGCCGCTCGCGTATCTTGCCTCGCATGACGAACGAATCCCTGCGCGAGCGGGTGCGCGAGCGACTCGAGGAGCATTTCGGGGAGATGGTGGAAGTCCGGGACCTCACCGGCACCGACAACCACTTCGAGGTGCGGGTCGTGTCGGCCGAGTTCGAAGGCAAGACCCCCATCGAGCGGCACAAGCTCGTGTACGCGCCGCTCCGCGACTGGATCGACGACGATACCGTCCATGCGCTGTCGGTGCGCGCGTACACGCCCGCGCAACACGAATCTCTGCTCAAGGAGGGCTAGACATGCGTCCCGAAATCAAGGAGCGGATCGATCGCGAGATCCGCGAGCACCCCATCACGATCTATATGAAGGGAACCGAGATGTTTCCGCGCTGCGGCTTCTCGGCAGCGACCGTCGAGGCGCTGCGCCACGCGGGCGCGGAGGGGAGCATCCACTCGATCGACGTCCTGGCCGATCCCGAGCTCCGGGAGTCGATCAAGGAATACAGCGACTGGCCCACGATCCCGCAGGTCTATATCGGCGGCGAGTTCGTCGGCGGGTGCGACATCACCCGGGAGCTGTACGCCACGGGCGAACTGCAGAGCCGGATCGAGAAGGCGCTCTCGACCGCGGGCTGAACCCCGGCCCCGCCGGGGCCGAGCGTCCGCGTTCCCGCGGGGCGACTTTCTCCAGCGATGTGGTATGCTGGAAACAGCCCCCGCCGATGATGCGGTTCTCCGCCAGCCTCCCCGCCGTGGCGCTCGCCACGTTGCTCCTGCCCGTTGCCATGCACGGACAAGCGAGCCTCGCCGGGTCCGTTCAGCCGCCCAGAATCCTTCCCAACGACAATCGCGTGCCTGCCGGAGCGCTCGAGGACGGTGTGCTCACCCTGCGGCTCGACGCGCGCGAGGGAATGTGGCACCCGCACGGATTCGACCGCGAGGGCATCCGGATCGGCGCCTTCGCGGAGGTGGGCGGACCGCTCCAGATTCCCGGACCCCTGATCCGGGTGCCGATCGGGACCGAGGTGCGGACCAGCGTGCGGAATTCGCTGGGCAAATCGCTGGCCGTCTTCGGCCTGGGAGCCGAGCGCGGCGTATCCGGAGACAGCGTCCTCGTCGGGAGCGGGGGTGTCGCCGAGTTCGCTTTCGTCGCGAGCGAGCCAGGTACCTACTACTACCTTGGGAGGACCGAGCAGTCGGGCGTCCCCGATCCCGCATGGACCGGGAGCCTCCACGGCGCGATCGTCGTCGACCCTGCCGGCGCCCGTGCCCGGCCGGGCGACCGCGTATTCGTGCTCTCCTCGTGGTTCACATTCGACACGACGAACTTCAGCGACCTGTCGAGCGACGCGGTGATCACCGCGAACGGTCTCGCCTGGCCTCATACGGAGGTCGTCGAGGCCACCCAAGGCGACAGCCTGGAGTGGCGCTGGATCAACCTCTCGGCACTGGACCATCCCATGCACCTCCACGGCTTCCACTTCCGTGTGGATGCCAGGGGCGACGGTGTGCGCGACACCCTGTATCCCTCGGATCGGCGCCAGCTGGCCGTGACCGAGCACGTCGGCCCCGGCCATACCGCGACGACCACCTGGTCGCCGGACCGCTCCGGGAACTGGATCTTCCATTGCCACATGCTGAGCCACATGTCGACGATCGAGATCGTCAATTCCGCCCTCGTCGATCGCAGCAAGGGCCACGGCCAAGACGCCCAGCACATGATGGGGATGCTGGTAGTGGGAATCCGCGTCCTGCCCTCCGGTCCATCGGAGGTCAAGCCGGCCGAAGCCCGCCGGCTCCGCCTCCTCATCCGCTCCCGACCGGAGGTGTACGGGAAGTACCCGGGTTACGCCTACGTCCTCGGCGGCTCGCCGGAAGCGGAGGACCCGGACGCGCTCACCGTGCCCGGCCCGACGCTCGTCCTCGAGAAAGACGAACGGGTGGCGATCACGCTGGTCAACGAGTCCCACGAGCCCGCCGCCGTCCACTGGCACGGGATCGAGCTCGAGAGCTACCCGGACGGCGTGCCCGGGTGGAGCGGCGAGGGAGAGCATATCCTGCCCGCGATCCCGCCTGGAGACTCGCTCACGGTTCGCTTCACGCCACCCCGCGCGGGCACGTTCATGTACCACTCGCACTTCAACGAGATGCAGCAGACGAGCTCCGGGCTGTACGGACCGATCGTCGTGCTGGAGCCCGGCCGGACGTTCGATCCGGAGACGGACCGGGTGCTGGTGTTCAGCGACGGCGGACCCTGGTCCAGCTTCATCGACGCATCGACGATCCCGCCGACTCTGCTCAACGGGCAGCCCGACCCTGAGGCGCTCGAGCTCCGTGCTGGGACGACCTACCGCTTCCGCCTCATCAACATCCTGACCGAGACGCGCGTCCGCGTGGAGCTCCAGAGGGGAGAGGAGCCGGCCGAATGGCGCGCGATCGCCAAGGACGGCGCGGACCTGCCGCCGTCCCTGGTGACCATGCGGCCCGCGCACCTCGGGTTCCTTCCAGGCGAGATCTACGACTTCGAGTTCACTCCCGAGACCCCGGGCGAGCTCGAGCTCGCGTTCGGCAAGGGGGAGCCGGAGACCTTCACCCGGGTTCCCGTGCGGGTGCGCTGAACGGAGACCCCTGCGGGCGTTGCTGTCCCCGTTCAGCTTTCGGAAGTCCAGTCCTCCCGGCCGTCCACGTACATGAGCGACCCGGGCGTAGTCAGGGTCTCGCCGGTCTCGAGCAGGGTCTTGAGACCCGAGAGGACCATCGGCCAGCCGCCGTAGAGCTCGTCGTTGGCGCCGTCGCGCAGCTGATCGTGGGTGACTACCAGCCGGCACGAGTCTTCGATCTTCTCGATCTCCCAGGTCACGCGCGACGTCCCCTCGTCCTTGACGTCGTCGCTCCACAAGGCGCGGAAGCTCTGGACGAGCCGGCGCGGGGGGTCGACCTCCAGGTTCTCTCCCTCCACGATCGGTGGGTTGCCGGGGCCTCCCGGAATCCCCTCGTAGCGGGAGCCCGGTTTCCAGTCCGAGTGGACCCCGACGCCGAACGTGTACTTGGCGCGCATCTCGGGATCGGTGATCGCCTGCCAGAGTCGCTCGGGCGTCGTCTTGATGTAGATCTCGAAGACCTTTTCCATCGTTCGCTCCAGTCTCTGCTTGAGGCCGCTCAGCGTGGCGGCCCAAGGTTCGGCGTACTTGCTCACCCAGCGGTCGTGGACGAGCCGGATCGGGACGGGGTTCAGGAAGTGGAGCTTCTCGCGCCCCCGCTTGCGCGTGACCACGAGGCCCGCTTGCTCGAGCACCCTGAGATGTTTCATGACGCCGAAGCGCGTCATGGGGAGCCGCCCCTGAAGCGCGCGCAGGTTCTGCCCGTCCTCGCGGAAGAGCTCGTCCAGCAGCTGTCGCCTGGTCGGGTCCGCGAGCGCCTTGAAGACCGCGTCCATGGAGCCATTATATGTGACCGTTTGGTCACCTGTCAACGATGGACGCCTCCGACCCGCCCGTCGCACACGCCCTGCCTGACTAGCCGCGCCGGCGGACCACGGCGCGGAGGCCGCCGGTCGGCCGAAGCGTGATACTGGCCATGGGGATCGGGCGCTCGGAGGCCCACTCGATCCGGAACCGTTGCGCGATCGTGGCCACGATGAGGGCGAGCTCCATCCGAGCGAACTCGCGCCCGATGCACATCCTCGGGCCTGCCCCGAACGGAAGGTAGGCCAGGCGCGGAAGGGTCCGCTCGAACTCGGCGGTCCAGCGGTCGGGGGCGAACGCCAGCGGCTCGGGATAGAAACGGGCGTCCCGGTGAAGAACCCAGGGGAAGACGAAGAGGGTCGTGCCGGCGGCGACCGGCCAACCCACGATATCGTCGTCCGCGAGGGCCTCGCGCCCGAACGAATACGCGGGAGGATAGAGGCGCATCGATTCCTTGACGACCCGCTCGGTGAACGGCAGGCGCGGCAGGTCCTCGATGCCGGGCCGTTCGCGTCCCAGAGCGTCCGCCTCGGCCTCCAGCCGCACGACCACCTCGGGGTGTTGCGAGACCAGGTACCACGTCCAGGTCAGCGCGAGGGCGGTGGTCTCGTGGCCGGCGAGGAGCATGGTGATCGTCTCGTCGCGGAGCTGCTTCTCGCTCATCGGACGGCCCTCCTCGTCCCTGGCCTGCATGAGTGCCGAAAGCAGATCGCCGCGGTCCTTCCCGTCCCTATGTTCGGCGATGATCCGGTACACGAGTCGGTCCATGCGGTCGACGGCCCTCTGGTAGCGGAGGTTGCCCCGCGTGGGCACCCAGTCGGGAACGAGGACCGGGCGGCGGATTCGTCGGGCGATCTCCTCGATGCCCGTGTCGAAGGCGGCGCCGATCTCGGCCACGTCTCCCGCGACGTCGCTGTCGAAGAGGGTCTTGGCGACGACACGGAACGTGATGGCCGTCATTTCGTGCCGGATGTCGCGCTCCTCCCCGTGCCGCCAGCCGTCGGCGCGGTCTACCGCGTAGTCGACCATCGCGCGCGCGTACTCGGCGATCCGGTCGTGGTGGAAGGCGGGCTGGACGAGCCGCCTCTGTCGGCGCCAGTCCTCGCCCTCGTTGGTCAGGAGCCCCTTGCCGAAGATGGCGTCGACCTTGCGCCAGAAGAACGTGTGCTTGACGTAGTTCCGCTGGTTCTCGACGAGGACCCGCTCGACGGCCTCGGGTGAGCTGAGGAGCCACGCCTCCCGGTTCACCAGCCGGAAACGCGCCACGTCGCCGTGCTCGCGCGCAAGGCGGCTGGCGAACCCGAGCGTGTCGGCGGCGAACTCCCGCAGGTTCCCGAGGACCGGCTGGCCGCGGGGCCCGGGAGGGAGACGACGAGCCTCTGCGGTACCGTGGGCTCGCATGCCGCTCAGCGCCGCCACGCCATCCAGCGCGCCAGGATGCGGCGGTTTCGTGGCGTGAGGCGGGATCGCTGGTACTGGTTCGCGACCGCGCCGAGCACCTGCGCGCGGGTGGGGTAGGGCCAGACGATCGACGCGAGGTCGGCGAGCCCGACGTCCGATTCGATCGCGAGCGCGACCAGCGCGATCAGCTCGCCTGCGTGGCGGCCGACGATGGTGGCCCCGACGATCGTGTCGCTTCTCTCCTCGACGAGGACCCTGGCGAAGCCGCGCTCCTCGCCCTCGATCCGGGGGCGATCGACGGTGTCGAAGGGCTGCACGAAAGCCCGGGCGCCGACGCCGGCCGCCGACGCGCTCGCGAGCGTGTGTCCGACCCGCGCCACCTCGGGGTCGGTGAACGTGCACTCGGGCACCCTGAGCGCGTCCGCCTTCGCCCTGCCGTGAAAGAGCGCGTTCCGGAGGACGATCCGAGCGTGCGCGTCGGCCAGATGCGTGAACTGGCGCCCACCGACGACGTCGCCGGCCACGTACACCCGCCGGTTCGTTGTCCGCAGCCGATCGTCGGCGCGGATCCTCCCTCGACCGTCGAGTTCGATCCCGGCCGCGTCCAGATCGAGCCCGGCGACGTTGGGAGAGCGTCCCGCGGCGATCAGGATCGCGTCGACCTCGACGGAGCGCCGGCCCGCGGGCTCGTCGATCGCCAGGCGGCTGCCCGAGGGCGTCCGCTCGACCTCCACGAGCATCGCGCCGAGCGCGAGCTCGACACCGTCGGCCGAGAGCGCCGATCGGATCGCATCGCCCACATCGGGGTCTTCTGAGGGGAGGAGCCGCTCTTCGCGCTCCAGGACGACGACGCCGCTGCCGAAGCGGGCGAACGCCTGCGCGAGCTCGCACCCGATCGGCCCGCCGCCTACGACGGCGAGCCGCGGCGGCAGCGCGGTGAGATCGAACACGCTCTCGCTCGTCAGGTATCCGGCTTCGGAAAGGCCCGGTATGCCTGGCACCGTCGGACGCGCGCCCGTGGCGATCACCGCGCGCGCGAATCGCAGGCGGCTGCCCTCTACCTCGACGGTGTCGCGCGCAATAAAGCGGGCAGCGCCGAAAAAGACGTCGACTCCCAGGTCACGGAAGCGCGCGGCCGAGTCGTGCGCTGCGATCTCGGCGCGGATCCGGCGCATCCGCTCCATCGCGGCGCCGAAGTCGGCGGGGTCCCCGCGCGGCACGCGGCTACCGTCCACGGATCCTCGCGCGGCCTGCCTTTCGGCTGCCATCCTCGCCGAGGAGAGGAGCGCCTTCGACGGCACGCAGCCGGTGTTCAGGCAATCCCCGCCCAGGAGCCCGCTCTCGACCAGCGCCACGCGCGCGCCCAGCCCTGCGGCGCCGGCCGCGCAGACGAGACCCGCGGTCCCGCCCCCCACGACCACCAGGTTGTACCGCTTCGCGGGGGGCGGGTTGACCCAGTCCGGCGGCCGGACCCGCTCGAGCCAAAGACGGTCGTGCGGGTCCACGGGGCGCGTGGGCACGCTCATTCGGCATCGGTGCGGACGGCGAGGGCGCGGCGCGCGGCACGGGCGACGAGCCACACGGCGGCCGCCGTCGCCACGAGCCCGGCCGCGCCGAGCGCGATCCAGGCATCCGTCCGCTCGCCCGCTCCGGTCATCGCCGCCGCAAGCGATCGCGCCCCGGCGCCGAGAGCCACGTAGAGGACGGTGCCGGGAAGCATCCCCAGCCAGGAGCCGATCACGTAGTCGCGCAGGCTGACCCCGGTCAGCGACAGCGCGTAATTGAGCGCGTTGTACGGGATGAGCGGCGACAGGCGGAGCAGGAGCACCACCTTGAGTCCCTCGCGCTCGATCGCCCCATCGACTCCGCTGAGCCGCTCGTGCCCGCCGAGCCGCTCCCGAACCCAATCGCGGCCGAGCTTGCGGCCGACGAGAAACGCCGCTGTCGCGCCGAGCGTGCTGCCAATGGAAACCACGAGCAGCCCCCATCCCGGCCCGAGCAGAAAACCGGTCCCCAGCGTGAGGACCGAACCCGGAACGACGAGGACCGCGGCCGGGATCCAGGCAAGGCAGAGGAGAACACCGCTGAGGGCTCCGCGCCGACCCACCCAGGCGAGCAGCGCGGCGATCTGCTCGCGCACCGGGAGGACCACGGCCGCAAGACAAATGACGATTGCGGCGCCGGCCAGAAGACCGGCGCGGAAGGCGGCGCGGTCGCGCATGGTCGCGACGCTACCACGTGACCGGGGAGAGCGGCCACGGCGTGGGTGCCGTGCCGCTCTCCGGATCACTCGGAGGTTACGAGGCCGTCAGCCCTAGTCCGACTGTGCGTCCGCGAGGAGCTCGGCCGCCGTCATCGGCCCGCCCACGTACGTGTCGGTGTGCCATGCGACGAACGAGCGGAATTCGATGGAACCCTGGCCCCCGGTCTTCAGCCCCCTCGCCCGCGACGCCGCGTCGACGGCGTCGTTCTGCTCGTCGGTGAGGGCGGGCCCGATCGAGAGGTAATCCCAGCTGTCACCGTTGTGGTGGACGTACCACTGAGGTGCCGAAACGCCGGCGTCCTGTGACGCGGCTTCCCCGTTGGCCATGAACTGCAGGAAAGCCAAATGCTGGCCCGGCGCGATCCGATAGAGAGAGACGACCTGCTCACCCTGGGCGTGCGCCGATGTAACCCAGGCTCCCGAAACGAGCGCCAGCACGAAGAGAAGCCGAAGCAGAGGCCGCATGTGTCCTCCTGAGGAGTTCCAACCCGGTTTGGTGGTGGCTAGAGATCGACCCGAAGTGCCGTCCCGGAGCGGGACGGCATTGGGATCTACATGCTCGTGGGGAAGGCCGCAAGTGGGTTTGACGCGCGTTACTGGCCCGACCATCATGGCAGCTACCCTCGTCCCCTGACCCGTACTCGCTGGAGCGGAGGATGGAACGTTCGAGGCCGGCACCGCAACGTGGCCATCGATCCAGAGACCGGGATATTCGGCGCCCATGGTGAGCCCGCATCTCCGGCCGACGCCGGGACGGTTCTCTAGATCCGAGTGGCTGAAGACGATGACTGAGAAGACAGCGCCTGTTGAGCGGCGCGTTTACGTCCCCCCACGCGCGACACGGACGATCGCCGTGGGGCTGCTGGCAGCGATCTTCGCCGGGCCGTCGATGGCGCAGGTTCCGGTTCCGCCGGAGCGCGACATTCGAGTGTTCGATCTGGTCGAAGCCGTCTCGGCGTCCAGGATCGAGCGCGACGTCCGGACCCTGGTCGGCTTCGGCACGCGCCATACGCTCTCCGATACCCTGTCTTCGACCCGCGGCATCGGGGCCGCCCGGCGCTGGATCAATGCCGAGTTCGACGCGATCTCGGCAGCCTGCGGCGGCTGCCTCGAGGTCTCCTACCAGCGAGCACTGATCGCCGGGGAGGATCGCATTCCCGATTCGACCTGGGTCGTCAGCGTAGTCGCGGTCCTGCGCGGAACAGCAGAGCCTGACCGGTACGTGATCATGACCGGCGACATCGATTCGCGCGTCTCGGACGTCATGAACGCCGTCGACAGCTCGCCGGGGGCGAACGACAACGCGAGCGGGATGGCCGGGGTCCTGGAGGCCGCGCGTGTGATCACGGCGTCGGGCCATCGCTTCCCGGCTTCCGTCGCGTTCGCGGGCCTTTCGGGGGAGGAGCAGGGGCTCTACGGCGGCGCGCGGATGGCGGAGATCGCCCGCGAGGAGGGATGGCGGATCGAGGCGGTGCTCAACAACGACATGATCGGCAACATCGAGGGCGTCGATGGCGTGACCGACGACACCACCGCGCGCGTTTTCTCGGAGAGCCCGCCAGCGGCGACCACGGAGGCGGAGCTGCGCAGAATGCGCTTCTTCGGGGGTGAGGTCGACGGTCCGTCGCGGCAGCTGGCGCGGTACGTCGACCGGATCGCGGACCAATACCTGCCAAGCCTCGACGTCCTCATGATCTACCGCCTCGACAGATTCGGCCGCGGCGGACACCACCGGCCGTTCAACGACGCGGGGTTCCCCGCGGTCCGGATCATGGAGACCCACGAGAACTACACGCGGCAGCATCAGGACGTGCGTATGGAGGACGGGATCGCGTATGGGGACGTGATCGAGGGCGTCGACTTCGACTACGCGGCGAAGCTGACGGCGCTGAACGTCGCGACCCTCGCGTCGCTCGCGTGGGCGCCCGCCCCACCCGACTCCGTCACGATCGCGGGCGCGGTCGAGCCCGCGGCGCGGCTGTCCTGGTCGCCGGTCGATGGCGCCGCGGGTTACAAGGTCTATTGGCGCGAAACGACCTCGCCGACGTGGGACCGTTGGATGTGGGTCGGTGACGCGACCGAGGCCACGATGACCGGGCTCGTGGTCGACAACTGGTTCTTCGGCGTGGCCGCATTCTCCCCCGAAGGCAGCGAGAGCCCCGTCGCCTTCCCTACACCCGCCCGCTGAGCGTTATCGGAATAGCCCGGCGTCCGGCCCCAGAGCCTCGTGCACGGCAACCGCCGCACGCGCGAGGGCCGTCGGCGTTCCGCCCGCGACCATGGCCGGGAACTCGGAGTCGCCTCCGCGAGCGCCGAGGGTGGTCATCAGCGCGAGTTCGAGCGCCTCGTCAGGGGAAAGTGGGAACAAATTCGAGACGTCGACTCCCTGTTGCCGGATGCATCCCCACGGATCCTCATAGGTCCACGTGTGCCAGGGGAAGAGAGGGTCATCGTGCTCCCAGTGATCGACGTTGTCGATGAAGATGGCAGGACCCTCGAGCCAGTTGACCCGTGTCTCCAGCCCGCCGGTCCGGACGCGCACTTCCGGCAGAGACACCGCGGAGAGCCCGTTCAGGGCTTCTCGGATTCTGCTACGATTTAGGTCCCTGAACGGGCCCGGCGGCGGGTCCGGATCATCGGGGAAGACTATCGCGACGTCCTGGAACTCGTACGGAGTCCTTCTCGTTCCCCCCGGCGGCAGGGAGTCACAGTACCCGGGATGGTCGATCCGCCCCTGGCTGCTGGACAGGATCCGGCGATAGAGGGCCCGGTCGAAGTCCGTTCGCGCCGCGAACAGCTCGAGGCGCGAATCCGCATCCGGCACGCGCACCCTCATCGGATCGACCGACCACGTGATCCCCAGCCTTTCACCGTACGCGCGCAGAGGAGCGGCGAGTCGCACGGCCTGGAGCGAACCATCGTGCCGCTCGTCCCGATACGACACGTCGAAGATGCCCTGCCTGTGGTGGAAGACGATCTCGCCGTCGGCATCTTCGTCGAGGAGGATCGTATCACGCTCTCCGATTCCGAGCAGGATATGTCCGCCCGTCAGTCGCGAGCGGTGATCGGTCATCTCCGTGATGATGAAGGTGAAGGTGCGGACGGGCCGCAGAACGGGGATCTGCAGACGGAGATCGCGATTCGTCGAGCGGTCGCCGGATAAAGCGGAACAGGAAACCGCGAGGTCCTGCGTCTCGCCTGTTTGGACGGCCGGCAACTCGGCACGAAGAGAATGGAACCCGGAAGCCGACAGGTCTCCACGGCATGTGATCTCAACCGCCTCGCCGTCGGGGTCGGAGGCTTCCACGTCCAGCACCGCTGCTTCGATCAATGCGTCGTAGTAGAAGATGGCGCGTTCGAAGACTGGTGGACGGTCGGCGACCGGATCCGGTTCGAGGATGTCGGGACCCGAATCCCCTTCGCGACCGCATCCGAAGACGACCAGCGCCAGGACAAGGACACAGACCGTGAGCCTGCCCGACACCAGGGATTCAGGACCGGACCCGTGGCATCCTGCGCTCATGACCAGCAAAGTATGGAACCCAAAGACGGGTTTGTAAACGTCCTGCTGACCCGGCGGTACGACGCGCAAGCGTGGATGCCCTCGGCCGTGGCCGCCGCGCGGTCCGATGGCGGACGACCCGGGGCCTCCGCGGTATACTCCGTCCCGGAGCATGCCATGCGTCGAATCCTCGCCCTCCCCCTCACCCTCGCCCTTATCACCGGGCTCGCCGGCACGGCGCGGGCGCAGGAGACGATAACGCTCTCGGAGGCCGTGCGGATGGCACTCGAGCGAAGTCCCGCGGCGGTGGCCGCGCGCGGGGATACGCGAGTGGCCGAGGCGGGGGTCCTGGAGGCGCGCGGCGCGTGGCTCCCTTCCCTCAACGCGAACTCCACGTACGCGAACTCGAGCAACGAGCGGTTCGACCAGTCGTCGGGGCAGCTCGTTTCCGAGAGCTACACGGCCCAGCTCCAGACGAGCTACGAGGTCTTCGCGGGCGGCCGCAAGCTGGCGCAGTGGCAGGGCGCGTCGGCCTCGCTTCGGGCGGCCGAGGCGCGGGAGCGGGGGCAGCGCTTCGCAACCATCCTCGAGACCACGCAGATCTTCTTCGAAGCGGCGGCCGCGGAGGAGCTGCTCGTCGCGGCCCGCCAGCGCCTAGAGCGGGCCACCCGGCAGCA
>DASSPT010000091.1:0-18278 GCA_035699465.1 Gemmatimonadota bacterium | reverse complement strand
TTCCGTCGAAGGAAATCCGACTCAGCCGCCCAGCTGAAGGAGGAACGGCTGCAGCAGCTGGAGCGAATGCTCGGCCATCACTTCACGATTCCCGGGATCCTCACCCGCGCCTCCACTCATCCGTCGTATCTGGATCAATCCGACAGTCGGGGAGAATCCTACGAGCGGCTCGAGTTTCTGGGCGACTCGGTCCTGAACCTGGCCGTCAGCGAATGGCTGTTCAACCTGCACCCCGACGCGCAGGAGGGGGTTCTGTCCCAGCAGCGCGCGCACATCATCTCGCGACGGTTTCTAGCCAACGCGTCCGAGGAGCTCGGCCTGCCCGACTGTATACAGACCGGGGATGACCAGAACCTACTGGCTGGCGGCGGACGTCAGAAGATCGCCGCCGACGCGCTCGAGGCGGTCATCGGCGCGTTGTACATAGACGGCGGGTTCGAGGTGGCCCGCTCGTTCATAGAGCGGCACATCCTCTCTCTGGACGTGGGACACGAAGAGGGGTTCCACACCGCGAAGAACCGCTTGCAGGAGACGATTCACGAGCTCGGAAGGGGTCAGCTGACCTACCGCACCACCCGCGCGACGTCGGCCCCCGACAAGAGCCGCGAGGACATCAACTTCCGCTGCCAGGTGTGGCTCGAGGGCGAGCCTCTGGGAACGGGATGGGGACGCACCAAGAAGGAGGCCGAGAAGGAAGCGGCGCTCGACGCGCTGGATCGTCTGGACAAGGTCCGTACGGCGTCTTCCCGGCGATAGAGCCCCGCCACTCCTCTGACCGCTGATACCAGATGGGCGAGTCCAGGCCCGAGATCCTGCCTCGAGTTCTCTCCGGAACCTATGACGACCGCTTCTCGACCGTGGCCTTCATCGGGGGCGGAAAGATGTATCGACTCGCGCGCGAGCGATTGGGCACCATCTCGGACGTGCTGGTCAAGGAGACGCCCTTCGGGTGTTCGACCCCGATCCTGTTCATGGAGCACGGCGAACGGCGTTTCTTCCTGGTGCCGCGTCACGGTGAGCGCGAGTACCGGGTTACCGCCTCGTTCGTCAACTATCGGGCCAACATCTGGGCGTTGAAGGAGCTCGGCGTCGAGCGTCTCGTCGCCTGGACGGGCCCCGGCTCGCTGACGTCGGGCTTCCGGGTGGGAGACCTCGTCCTGCCCGACGACCTCATCGACATGACTCGTCATCGCGCGACGACGTTCTTCGAGAACAAGGGGATCGGCATCCTCCGCCAGAGCCCGACCTTCTGCCCGACGCTGCGCTCGGCCCTGGAGCAGGTGCTGAGCGAGATGGCCCTCAGGCACGTGCGCGACGGAGTGTATGTCGTGAGCGAGGGTCCGCGCCTGGAGACCCGCGCCGAAGCCCGTGCGCTGCGCACGATGGGGGGCGATCTCGTCGGCATGACGCTCGCTCCGGAGGCGTTTCTCGCTCGCGAGCTCGAGATGTGCTACCATCCGATCGCCTACGTCACCGCCTGGGCCGAAGGGGTCGGGGAGGACGCCGATGCGTCCATGCGTCCGGGATCGGAGGAGGAGCGGCAGGCGCGGATCGACGAGACGCTTCAGCTCATGCCGGAGATCGTCTGGAACCTGCTGGAGCTCCTTCCTACTGCGGCCTGGGCCTGCTCGTGCCAGGATTCGATGCTCCGCTACAAGAAGAGAAACCTCATCGACGACGACTTCCACAACTGGATCTGAGAGGGATATCGAGCCATTCTGAGCGCCCTCGGAAGTCAGGTTCGGAGATGAAAGAACTGCAATGGGAGATCCCATGAGCGTGTCGCGAGGTGCGGGGCCCGAGGTGCTGATCGTCGCGGGATCGGAGTCGGATCGTCCCGTCGTGGAGAAGGCGGAGAAGGTGCTCCGCGACGCGGGGGTGGAGTACGAGTTCGAGATCGCATCCGCGCACCGGACACCCGATCGGGTGGCGGAGCTGGCCAAGGGGGCGGAGGGCCGCGGGTTCCGCGTCGTCATCGCCGCCGCAGGGCTGGCGGCGGCCCTCCCCGGGGTCGTGGCCGCCCATTCCCGCCTTCCCGTCATCGGCCTGCCGGTGGCGGCCGGCGCCCTTCGGGGGGTGGACGCGCTCCTCGCGATCGCCCAGATGCCGCCGGGCGTGCCGGTGGCGACGGTGGGGATCGACGCGGGGGCGAATGCCGCGCACCTCGCGCTCAGGATCCTGGGCCGCGCCGCGGCGCCCTGATCCCCGGAGCGGCGCACTCCCGGTGACCGACCTCCACGACCGGTACGCCAGCCCGCTCCTCGAGCGGTACGCGAGTGACGAGATGGCCGGCCTGTTCTCGGCCCGCACGCGGGTCCGCACCTGGCGCCGCATATGGATCGCCCTCGCCGAAGCCCAGCAGGAGCTCGCGATCGGCGGCGTGACCTCCGAGCAGGTCTCGGACCTGAAGGGCAACGCCGAGCGGATCGACTTCGCGCGCGCGGCCGAGCTGGAGCGGGAGCTCCGGCACGACGTGATGGCCCACGTGCGCGCCTTCGCCGAGGTCGCGCCGGCCGGCGGGCCGATTCTCCATCTCGGTGCGACGAGCGCCTTCGTGGTCGACAACGGCGATCTCCTCGTCATGCGCGACGCGATGCGCGTGGTGGAGCGAAAGTGCCTCTGCGTCGTGGCCGCGCTGGCGGACTTCGCCGAGAAGCACGCCGACCTTCCCACGCTGGCCTGGACCCACTTCCAGCCGGCCCAGCCGACGACCGTGGGGAAACGCGCGTGCCTGTGGATTCAGGATCTGCTCCTCGACCTCGACGAGATCGCGTTTCGCCTGAACGGATTCCGACTCCGCGGGGTCAAGGGGACGACCGGGACGCAGGCCTCGTTCCTCGCGCTGGCCGACGGAGACGGCGCCAGGGTCGACGAGCTGGAGCGGCGCGTGACCGAAAAGCTCCAGGCGCCGGCCGCGTTCCCCGTCACGGGGCAGACCCACTCGAGGAAGGTGGACGCCGCCTGGGCGGCCACAGCCGCCGGAGTCGCGCAGTCGGCGGGCAAGTTCAGCCATGACATGCGGCTCCTCCAGCACCTGGGGGAGGTACTGGAGCCGTTCGGCGCGAGCCAGGTCGGGTCCTCGGCCATGCCCTACAAGCGGAACCCGATGCGCGCGGAGCGGATGAGCTCCCTGGCGCGCTTCGCCGTCCAGACGGCGGGCAACATGGCGTACACCGCCGCCGCCCAGTGGCTGGAGCGCTCGCTGGACGACTCGGCCGGCCGGCGGATCGCCGCGCCGGAGCTGTTCCTCACGGTCGACGCCCTCCTCATCCTCTATCACGAGATCGCCCGGGGGCTCGAGGTCCACGAGGCCACCGTGAGGGCGAACCTCCTGCGCGAGCTGCCGGCCATGGCGACCGAGACCCTGCTGATGGATGCCGCCCGCTCGGGCGGCGACCGCCAGGAGCTCCACGAGCGGATCCGCGTGCGCGCGCGCGAGGCCGCCGCGCGGATCGAAGGCGGCCAGGGGAGCGACCTCCTGGACCGTCTCGCGGCCGAGCCCGGGTTCGCCGAGCTCCCGGCCGAGGCGTGGAAGCGAGCCCGCGATCCCCAGACGTACGTGGGTCGGGCGCCAGAGCAGGCCAGGAGTTTCCTCGCCCGCGAGGTGCGCCCCCGCCTCGATGCCTACGAAGGCTCGCTGGAGATGACCGGCGAGGTGAAGGTCTGAGGGCCGCGCCGCGGCCGGCCGACGAAGCGGCGATCGCGGCGGCCCTGCGCGCCCTGTCGAGGGGGCGACTCGTCCTCCATCCCACCGAGACGGTGGTCAGCCTGAGCGGCGACCCGTACTCCGACGTCGCGGTTGCGTCGGCGCGCCGGCTCAAGGGCTACGACACCCCGCGGCCGTTCGTCTGCCTGGTTCCCGGGCCGGACGCGGCCCGCGCGATGTGCGCCGCCTGGCCCCACGCCGCCGAGCGGCTGGCGCGGGCCTTCTGGCCGGGGCCCTTGACCCTCGTGGCGCCGGCCTCGTCGGAGGCGCCGCATTCGGTTCAGGAAGCGGGAAGGATCGCCGTGCGGCCGGCCGCTGACCCCGTCTCGGCAGCGCTCGTCGCGGCCTGGGGCAAGGCGCTCTTCTCGACCAGCGCCAACCGCCGGGACGAGCCGCCGGCCACGGAGGTGTCGGCCGCGCTCGAAGCGCTGGGGGTTGGCCCGGGCGGGGAGGCGATCGAGGTCGCGCTCGTCGCCGTTCACGCCGGGGACGCCTCGCCGCCGGCCGGGGAGACCGGGACCCGGTCCGGGTTGCCTTCGACGATCGTCGACGTCGGAGCCGGCACCCCGCGGATCGTCCGCGAAGGCGCCATCTCGGCCGACGCGATCCGCGAGGTCGTGGGCGATCTCCAGCCCCGCCGGTAACTTCGCTCCGTGACCTCGCGACCCTACCGCGTGCTCGTCGTCTGCACGGGCAACACCTGCCGCTCGCCCATGGCCGAAGGGCTCCTCCGCGCCCGCTTCGACGAGCTGGGGGTCGATGCGGAGGTCCGGTCCGCGGGCACGTTCGCGGTCATCGGGGGGTCGGCCCAGCCGCACGCCGTAGCCACGGCTGCCCGGGCCGGGCTCGACATCTCCGGCCACGTCGCCCGACAGCTGGACGCGGAGCTGGTGGCCTGGTCCGACACGGTGCTCTGCATGGCGCGGTCCCACGCCGCGGCCGTCAGGGGCATCGATTCGACCGCCGACGTGCGCCTGGTGGCCGAGCTCGCCCCCGAGGGCGCTGTGCGGGGCGACGACATCCGGGACCCGATGGGGTGGGACGAGGAGGTCTACCGGGAAGTGTTCGAGGACATGCGAACGTGTATCGAGGCCTTCGCCGAGCGCCACGCGGAGCTGACTTCGTCGGCCGGCGCGGAGCTCACGTCGGAAGCCGGACCTGCCCCCGGCGGGGTGGACTGAGAGGGGCTGCCGTAGGCCCCGGGCGCATTTTCCTGGTATGTGTTCCCTTCCAGGACGGATCTAACCTACCCAATAGGTGCGGCCCAAAGGTTGACTTCGAGGGCGAACCGCCTTTAGAATGGCTCGTCCGCCACGGCGGGCCAACCGGACTTTCTTCATCCTATCCCCCCCATCGCCCACTTCCTCACGGAGGACGAGAAGGGATCATGCGATTGAGATGTCTGCTCGCGGCCGGTATGCTGGCCGGAGCCATACTAGTGCCGGACGCCGCTGACGCGTCTACGGATATCACCCTCCCCGCAGTATCCCCCGATGAATCCGATTCCCTCTACGCCGTGGCGGGCAACCTGTACGCCGCGCGCCGCTATCGCGAGGCGATCCCGCTGTTCGAGCGCGTAGTGGAGCTCGAGCCCCGGAACGGCAACGCGTTCGCCCTGCTGGGCGGCTCGTATTTCCAGCTCGGCGACTACCCGCGCGCCATCGTGGCGTTCGAGCAGGCCCTGAGGCTCGACGAGGGGATCAAGCTCGCCTACCTCGGGCTCGTGGGGGCGAACTACATGAGCCAGCGCGTGGAGCAGGCGCAGGAGTGGGTTCGCAGGCTGGTCCCGATCCTGACCGGCGAGGAGCGCGAGCGGTACCTGGCGATGATCTCGGCCCAGTTCCCGGCCCTCGGACCGGCCGGAGCGCTGGCGCGGTAAGGACTCCCGGCGCCCCCGGGCGCCGATCGCAGTGATGTATGGCGGGGGCCGGTCGCCCGGCCCCCGTTCCTTTCGTTCCGCCCGCGTGTCCCCCCTCGAGCAAAACGCCATGGCCGTACCGCGCGCTATCGGCGCCCTCGCGGACGTGTTCCTGCCGCCGCTCTGCATCCACTGCGGCGAGCCGCTGCCCACGGCGAGGCCCGGCGTCTGCCGCTGGTGCCGCGCGACCCTGCGGCCTCTCGCGACGGGCTGCCGGCGCTGCTCGCTCCCGCGCCCAGGCTCTCCGGCCGACTGCGGCCGCTGCCGCGAGTGGCCCCCCGGTCTGACGGCGGTCGCGGCCGTCCGATACGCCGGAGCAGCCGAGTCGATCGCCCAGGCGCTCAAGTACCGCGGCTGGACCCACCTCTCCGACCTCTGCGCGACCGCGATGGCCGATGCGCTGGCGGACAGGGCCGCCGGTCTCGACGTCCTCGTGCCGGTCCCGCTCCACGCCGCCCGGCTGAGGGAGCGGGGGTTCAATCAGTCCGCTCTGATCGCGCGGTCGCTCTCCACCAGGCTCGGTATCCCGACCATCGACGCGCTCGTCCGGTCCCGGGCGACGCGCTCTCAGGTGGGGCTGGGCCGCGCGGCGCGCCGACGGAACGTCGCGGCCGCTTTCGAGGCGCGCGGTGGGTTGAGGGCGGGGGCCTCCGTGGGCCTCGTCGACGACGTGGCGACGAGTGGCGCGACGCTCGCGGCCGCCGCGCTCGCTCTGGGCGGCGCCGGCGCGAGGAGGGTCACGGCGGTCACGTTCGCCCTCGCGCTGGAAGGCTCGCAACGGTAATTTGCCGGCCCCGCGCCGCAGCCGATTCGCCCGCATTTCCGGGAAGCCACTTCAGGAGGATACGATGCGTCTTGCGATCAACGGATTCGGCCGGATCGGCCGGCTGACCTACCGCGCCCTGCGCAAGTCCGGCCGGGACATCGATCTGGTCGCGGTGAACGACCTCACCGACGCCCCGACGCTCGCCCACCTGCTGAAGTACGACTCGGTGCACGGCCGGATGGACGTCGACGACGTCAACGTGACGGACGGCGGCCTGATGGTGGGGGACGACGAGCTGCGCGTCCTCAGCGAGAAGGATCCCACGAAGCTGCCGTGGGGCGATCTCGGCATCGACGTCGTGATCGAGTCGACGGGACGGTTCAAGGACCGCCAGCAGGCCGCGCAGCACCTCGCGGCGGGCGCGAGGAAGGTCATCGTGTCCGCTCCCGCGAAAGGCGCCGACCTGACCGTCGTCATGGGGGTCAACGACGACAAGCTGGCGGCCGAGCACGACGTGATCTCGAACGCCTCGTGCACGACCAACTGCCTCGCGCCGGTCGCCAAGGTCATCCTCGCGTCGGCGGGATGGGTGCACGGGCTGATGACCACCACCCACGCCTACACCGCCAGCCAGCACGTGGTGGACTCGCCCGACAAGGACCTCCGCCGCGCGCGGGCGGCGGCGCTGTCGCTTATCCCGACGACCACCGGAGCGGCTCGCGCGACGGCGCTCGTCCTGCCCGAGCTGGCCGGCAAGATCGACGGTGTGTCGATCCGCGTGCCCACGCCCAACGTGTCGCTGGTCGACCTGACCGTGGAGGTCGAGCGGGCGACGAGCGCAGAGGCGATCAACGACGCCTTCCGGAAAGCCGCCGCCGGCGAGCTGAAGGGGATCCTCGACGTCTGCGAGGAGCCGCTCGTCTCCATCGACTTCAACGGCTCGCCCTACTCGTCCTCCGTCGACGCGCTCTCCACCGCCGTCCTCGACGGGACCCTGGTGAAGGTCTTCTCCTGGTACGACAACGAGATGGGCTTCTCGAGCCGGCTCGTCGACCTGACGGAGCGACTGCGGCCGTTCGTGGGAAGATGAGCTCGGGGGGCGACAGGTCCCTCCTGGAGCGCCTGTCGCTCGACGATCTGCAGCCGGGCGAGCTGGCGGGCCTTCGCGCGCTCGTCAGAGTCGATTTCAACGTTCCGCTCGAAGGCCGGGGGCAGGAGCGTCGCGTGTCGAGCGACGCCCGGATCCGGGCCGCGCTGCCGACGATCGAAGCGCTCATCGAGCGAGGGTCGGGTGTCGTGCTCGCGAGCCACCTCGGACGCCCCAAGGGACCGGACCCCGAGCTGACGATGGCGCCGGTCGCCAGGCGGCTCGAGGAGCTGCTCGGCAGGCCGGTGGCGTACTCGCCGGACTCGCTGAGAGGTGGCGGGTCTTCTCCAGGCGATGGCGAGATCGCGCTCCTCGAGAACCTGCGCTTCGATCCCGGCGAGACGGCGAACGATCCGGCATTCGCGAAACGGCTCGCCGCGTTCGCCGATCTCTTCGTGCAGGACGCATTCGGGACGTGCCACCGCGCGCACGCCTCCACCGTCGGAGTCACCGATCATCTCCATCCGTGCGTGGCGGGGAAGCTGGTGCAGCGCGAGCTGGCCGCGTTCCGGCGGCTCCTGGAGAGCCCGAGGCGGCCGTTCGTCTCCATCCTCGGGGGCGCCAAGATCGCCGGGAAGCTGGAGACGCTGCGCGGGCTTCTCGGCCGTTGCGACCGCGTCTGCCTCGGCGGCGGCATGGCGAACACGTTCCTCCTCGCCCGGGGCCTGGAGGTGGGAGACTCGCTCGTGGAGCCCGATCTCCTCGACGAGGCGCGTGCGCTGCTCGAGCGGCACGGCGAGGCGCTGGAGCTTCCGCTCGACGTCGTGGTGGCGCGCGCGCTGGCGCCGGGAGCGGAGGCTCGGACGGTGTCGGCCACGGAGGTGGAGCCGGGATGGAGGATTCTGGACGCCGGTCCGCGGGCGGTGGAGGCGTTCGGCGATCGGATCCGCTCCGCCGCCACGGTGTTCTGGAACGGGCCGCTCGGGGTCTTCGAGACGCCGCCGTTCGATGCCGGCACGAGGGCCTTCGCCGAGCTCCTGGTTTGTGCCACCGTCGCCGGCGCATACACGGTCGTCGGCGGTGGGGACTCGATCGCGGCGATCGAGGAAGCGGGCAGGCTGGAGAACGTCAGCCACGCGTCGACGGGCGGGGGGGCGGCGCTCGAGCTTGTGAGCGGGGCCACGCTTCCCGGCATCGCGGCGCTCGATCCGCCTCGCGATGGCTCGCGATCGCGTCGCGCGGAGGGCGCTTGAGCCGCCCGCTTCTCGTCGCGGCCAACTGGAAGATGCACATGTCGTCCGCCGCCGTGGGCGGATACTTCGACGCGTTCGATCGCGCGGCTCCGCCTCCGGGCGCCGGGGTGGAGGTCGCTTTCTTTCCACCTTTTCCGATGCTCGAGGCGGTGGTCCGGGCCACCAGCGGCCGTCGGGACGCGTCGGTGGGCGGTCAGAACTGCCACTGGGAGGCCCAGGGAGCGTTCACCGGAGAAGTGTCGGCCGGGATGATCGCGGACACGGGCGCGCGCCGCGTGCTCGTGGGGCACAGCGAGCGGCGCCAGCTCTTCGGCGAGACCGACGAGACCTGCGCGCTCAAGCTTCGCGCCGCGCTGGCGGCGGGGCTCGAGCCCATGCTCTGCGTGGGCGAGACGCTGGACGAGCGGGAGCGGGGAAGCGCCCGCACGGTGGTGCTGCGCCAGCTTACCCGCGCGGCCGACGCTCTGACGCGAGAGGAGAGCGCGCGGCTGACGGTCGCCTACGAGCCGGTGTGGGCGATCGGGACCGGCCGCACGGCCGAGCCCGGCGACGCGCAGGAGATGCACGCGGCGATCCGCGAGATCCTGGCGACGCTTTCCTCGCCCGAGACGGCTGGGGCCACGCGGATCCTGTACGGAGGAAGCGTGAAGCCCGACAACGCCACCGTGCTCCTCGGCCAGTCGGACGTCGACGGCGCGCTGGTCGGCGGAGCGAGCCTCGACCCGAACGGGTTCGCGGCGATCATGGCCGCGGCTTGCGGCTGAGCGGCGCGGTACTCCCGCCGACCAGAGACGCGAGCGCACGGATCAGCGGTTGACGCTTCCGGCGCGGGCGGTAGATTCCAAGGCTGCTATGTACACGATCCTTCTCATCCTGCTCCTGATCGATTGCTTCGCGCTCGTCGTCGCCGTGCTGCTCCAGGCCGGCAAGGGCGGGGGCCTGGCCGCGGGCTTCGGCGGCGCGGGGACCGGCATGGAGATGATGGGGAGCCGGCAGACCGCGACCTTCCTGCACACGGCCACCAAATGGCTCGGCGGCGCGTTCCTCGTGATCTGCTTCACGCTCTCGCTCCTCACCGTCCGCGGCACGGCGCCCCGGAGCCTGATCGAGTCCGAGATGCAGGGCCAGCAGCCGGCCGCACCGGCGGACGCCCCGGACGAGGTCGGGGAGCCGGGCGACTTGCAGTCGATCATGGGCGGTGAGGGGGAGGGAGCCGCGGGCGAAGCCACGCCGGTCGCCCCCGCTCCCGCCGGCGAGCCGACCCAGCCCTAGCCGGCGAACGATTCACCGGGGCGTTCAAAATGGTCCAGCCGCAAGGCGCGCGACGAGTGGATTCCGAGGCGTGGTGATTCCCACGCCGCAGGAAGACACGAGGAGCGCAACGCAGCGGATGGGCCGTTTTCAACGCCCCGAGCCCAAGTGGTGGAATTGGTAGACACGCTGTCTTGAGGGGGCAGTGGCCGAAAGGCCGTGGGAGTTCGAATCTCCCCTTGGGCACCAGGAAATCGTCCGGAAACGAAACGGGTCGCCGCGAGGCGACCCGTTCTTGTTTGGTTCTCGGCTCTACCGCTGGCGCGGGAGCACGCGGTCGATCACAACAGCTGGATGATGACGAGGATCAGTATGATGACCAGCAGCAGATGAATGAACCCGCCCACCGGCCTCACGAACCCTCCCAGCAGCCACAGGATCAACAGGATCACGATGATCGTCCAGAGCATGGCCTCTTTCCCCTCCTCCTCCGAGTCAGTGCACGGCGGCCGCATCGGCGCCCGGTTCGACCTAGTATCTATCCTTTATGATACGCTGTCGATAGTAGGAATCTGACAAGATCTCGGTTGACGCGGGCGCGCGTTCGCGCCCATCTTGGCCTCGAGCCGCCAACCCTCCACTACGAGGCACGATGATCGGAAAGATCAAGGCGTTCGGTGCCGGCTTCCTCCTCGGCATCTTCGTCGCGCCGCGCTCCGGTGCCGCCTCCAGACAGCTCCTCATGGATCGACTGGCCGAGTTCTTCGAAAACGGGCAGCGGCGGTTCGAGGAGCTCGAGGAGGACCTCGCCGGGCGCCGCCGCACGAGCACTCCCTTGCGGGAGAGCGACTGGCCGGAAGTCGACGAGTCGATGATCGGAGAACCGGAGAGCGGATCGGGCGCGTGAGCGAGTCGCGGCTGACGCTGGTCCTGGCATGCGGCGAGCGCGGGGTGTGTCACCTTATCGAGCCGGGCGCGCTGGCTGGCGAGCTGCCGGGCCTCGTAGAGCTGTACTTCGCGCCCGCGGCCGTCGCGCCGGGCCCGCTGCGCGCGCGAGTCGCCGGCGCCGAGATCGAGCTCGACCCGCGCGTTCCGATCGGCGACCAGGTGGCCACCGACGCGGAGATCCACTTCCCGGCCGGCTGACCGGAGCTTGCGCGGCCTGAGAATCGGCATCGACGCCGGCGGGTCGTTCACCGACGGCGTTGCCGAGCTCCCGGACGGCACCCTCTCCATCCACAAGCTCCCCTCCACGCCCGACGATCCGGGCGCCGCCGTGGCCGAGTGCGAGCGCACTCTGGCCCGGGGACGTCCCGTGTCCGCGGTCCTCCATGGCTCGACCGTGGCGACCAACGCCTTCCTCGAAGGCAGGCTCGGGCGGGTGGGCCTGATCGTCAATCGCGGCTTCGAGGACGTGCTGGCCATCGGGCGGCAGCGCCGGCGTGGGCTCTATTCGCTCGCTCCCGAAGGCCCGCGCCGGATCGTTCCCGATGCGTTCGTCCGCGGCATCGCGGCCCGCACGTCCGCGGACGGCGAGCCGATCGCGGCACTGGACCTCGGCGAGGTCGATCGGGCGGCCGGTGAGCTGCTCGACGCGGGCGCGCAGTCGATCGTCGTGGCCCTCCTGCACTCCGCGCGCCACCCCGCCATGGAGCGCGAGGCTTCGAGGCACTTGAGGGCGCGCGGGATCGCGGCCGTCGCGAGCCACGAGGTGACGGCCGAGCCGCGCGAGTACGAGCGCTGGGCGACCGCGGTCGTGGACGCGGGGCTCGCACCGGTCGTGGCGGCCTACATCGCGGGCCTCGCGGACCGGCTGGGGGCGGCCGAGCTCCGGATCATCCTCTCCAGTGGCGGTTGCGCGCGCGCGTCCCGGGCGGCCGGACGGGCGGTCTCGACGATCCTCTCGGGCCCGGCCGCGGGCGTGGTGGGCGCGCGTCTCGTCGCCAGCGCCGCGGGGATCGAAGGCTTGGTGACGTTCGACATGGGTGGCACCTCGTGCGACGTCGCGCTCGTTCCGGGCGAGCCGGTCAGAACGACCGAGACCGAGCTCGACGGCGTACCGCTCCGGATCCCGCTGATCGACATCCAGACCGTCGGCGCGGGAGGCGGGTCGATCGCCTGGGTGGACCGGGCCGGCGCGCTGCGGGTGGGGCCGCGAAGCGCGGGCGCGGTGCCGGGGCCCGCCTGCTACGACGCGGGAGGCGAGGAGCCCACGCTGACCGACGCGCACCTCCTCCTCGGGCAGCTGGATCCGTCCCGGTTCCTGGGCGGGGGGAAACCTCTCGTGCCCGATCTCGCGTGGCGCGCGATCGAGCGGATCGCGGGACGGCTCGGCGCGGGCGCGCGCGAGACGGCGGAGGCGATCGTCGCGGTGGCGCGGGGACATCTCGAGCGCGCGGTCCGCGGAGTGACGCTCGAGCGCGGCCGCGACCCCGCCGATCTCACCCTGGTGGCGTTCGGTGGCGCAGGCGGGCTGCACGCGGCCCCACTGGCGAGCCGACTCGGATGCCGGCGCGTGATGGTCCCCGGGTCGGCGGGCGTCCTCTCGGCTCTCGGATGCCTGGCCGCGGACGTCCGCCGAGACGTCGCGCGTGCAGTGCTGGAGCCGGCCGAAACGACCGCCAACCCGCGGCTCGCCGAAGTCTTCGCGGCGCTCGAGCGCGAGGCCGGCGCCGCGCTCGACGAGGAAGGCGTGCCGCCGGACCGGCGGACGCTCTCACGCACGCTGGCCATGCGATATCGCGGGCAGTCGTACGAGATCGACGTTCCAGGGGACGGAGACGGGAACACCGCGGCCGCGTTCCACCGCCTCCACGACGATCGCTATGGGCACGCGCGGCTCGACGCACCGGTCGAGATCGTGACCGCGCGGATCGCGGCGACCGGGTGCGGCAGTCCGCCCGCGCTGCCCCTCCACCGGCCTGCCTCGAGAGTCGCGCCGCGGGGAGGCCGGCGATGGTTGGAGGGGGAGGAAGTAGCTGTGGAGACGTGGGCGTGGGAGTCGCTGGAACCGGAGCACCGCGGGCGAAGGCCGGCCCTGGTCCTCGGCGACAACGCCACCGCGCTCGTACCGCCGGGCTGGCGCTGGGAGGTGGACCGGTACGGAAACCTGACCCTCGAATCGGGTCATGAACGCTGATCCCGGAATCGGCGGTGAGGTCGTCCCCGATCGTCTCCCGCTCGACCTCGGCGTCTTCCACGCCCTCTTCGTCGCGCTCGTCGAGGAGATGGGCGCCGTGCTCCAGCGGACCGCACTGTCGCCCAACATCGTCGAGCGGCGGGACCACTCCTGCGCGCTCTACGACTCGGCCGGCCGGACGGTCGCGATGGGCGATCACATGCCCGTCCATCTCGGTTCCATGCCCCTGTCCGTGCGGGCGGTGCGGGAAGCTCTCGAGCTCGGACCCGGCGACGTCGCGATCGTCAACGATCCGGCGGCCGGCGGTACGCACCTCCCGGACCTGACGCTGGTCCGCGCGGTGTTCCTGGAGGGCGACGCCAGGCCGGCGTTCTTCCTCGCCAACCGCGCGCATCACTCGGACGTCGGCGGCCGCAGCGGAGGATCGATGGGGCTCTGGACGGACCTCTGGCAGGAAGGAGTGGTCCTGCCTCCGCTGCGCCTGCTGGCGGGGGGAAGGACGGTGACTCCCACGTGGCGTCACCTGCTGGCCGCCGTCCGGACGCCGGAAGAGCGCGAGGGGGATCTCGCAGCCCAGCTGGCGAGCCTCGAAACCGGCGAGCGCAGGCTGCGCGCGCTGGTAGCGCGTTACGGCCGCGCGAAGCTCGAGACGATGGGGAACGAGCTCCTCGCCTACACATCGCGCGCCGTGCGGGCCGCGCTTCGCGACCTGCCGGACGGTTCGTGGGAGTTCGCCGACCGGCTGGACGGCGACGGAACGGGGGTGGGACTCGAGATTCGCGTCCGGGTGACGGTTCTGGGGGAGGGTGCGGACTTCGATTTCGCCGGCACCTCTGCGCCGGCGCGTGGCCCGCTCAACGCGAACCCGGCGATCGTCAGGAGCGCGATCCTCTACGTGGTCCGCGCCCTCTGCGCGGACGACCTTCCGGCGAACGACGGGCTTCTCGAGCCCGTCACGATCGACGTGCCGCGAGAGTCGCTCCTCGATCCCGGCCCCGGAAGCGCCGTGTCGGGAGGGAACGTCGAGACGAGCCAGCGGATCGTCGACGTGGTGCTCGGCGCCCTGGCGCGCGCGGCGCCGGACAGGATCCCGGCGGCCAGCCAGGGCACGATGAACAACCTCGCGCTGTCGGGTACTCTCTCGGGCGGCCGGCCGTTCACCTACTACGAGACCGTGGCGGGGGGCTCGGGAGGCCACCCCGACCGCGCTGGAGCGTCCGGCATCCACACCCATATGACCAACAGCCTCAACACTCCCGTCGAGTCCCTGGAGCGCGCGCTCCCCGTGCGCGTCGTGCGCTACGGCTATCGCCGATTGAGCGGCGGCGCGGGGCACCGGCCGGGCGGTGACGGACTCGTCCGCGAGCTGGAGGCGCTCGCGCCCATGGAGGGGACGCTCCTCGCCGACCGCCGGGATTGCGGTCCGTGGGGACTCGCGGGCGGGGAGGCCGGCCAACCCGGCCGGGACGCGATCGTGCGCGGCGGGATCGAGGAGTCGCTGCCGTCCAAGGGACGCTTCGACCTCGCGGCCGGCGATCGCATCCGGATCGAGACACCGGGCGGTGGCGGATGGGGCGCCCCGCGGGTGGACCGATGAGAGCGCCCACGAGCTCGGTCCTGATCGTCGATCTGGACGGCCTCGACCGCGCGGAGGGACTCGAGCGGATCCGGGAGGCCTGCGATCCGGAGCGGTCGGTCCGCGTCGTCGCGGCATCGCGGGACCCCGCGCTCGCCATGCCCGCCATGCTGGCCGGGGCCGCGGATTTCGCGCTCCTCCCGCGCGACCGAAGGTGGCTGGAGGAGTCCCGGAGGATGGAAGCCGAGCGCAGGTCGCAGGCGGTCGCGGCCGCCGCGCCCGAGGGGTTCGAGCGGCTCGTCGTCGACGTGCCGACGGCGGGTTTCGCCTATGGTGAGTACGAGCGGCGGATCGTGGCGCACGCGCTCGAGCGCGCCGGATGGAATCGCTCGCGCGCCGCGCGCGAGCTGGGGATCAGCCGGCCGCGGCTCCTGAGGAAGATCTCCCGGTACGGCCTTGCGGAGCCCCGCGCCCCCGGGACGGGTCCGCCGGTCGAGTGATCTTCGCGGCTGATTGCGGGCTCCGGTGGGCGGTCCTAGCATGCCCCTCATGCGGGGCGGAGAGTTTCGCGAGATCGACCATGCCGCCGACCTCGGGCTCGATCTCCGGGGACCGGATCCGGGCGCGATCCTCGAGGCCGCGCAGCGGGGCCTCGTCCGGCTCCTCTTCGGAGAGTCGCCGTCGATCGAGCCCGCGGAGGAACGCGAGGTGCGCCTCTCCGAGGCAGGCTATCCCGAGCTCCTCAAGGCGTGGTGCGAGCACCTGTACCGTCTGCTGGAGGAGGAGTCCTTCCTCCCCATCGCGACGCGCGTGGAGGATTCCGATCCGTCGAGTTTCCGGGCGCGGCTCGGAGGAGCGGTCCTGCCCGCCGAGGTCCGTACCGCCGCCAGCGAGCTCAAGGCGGTCACCTGGCATCAGCTCGCCTTCGCGCCCGCGCCGGACGGCGTCTGGCGGGCGCGGGTCATCTTCGACGTCTAGCGGTGGGCAATGCCGGAGCGTGTAGAGATCAAGCGGCTGGAGCCGTATCTGTGGGAGATCCCGCGCTCGGGCGGGATGCTGGTGCCCGGCCGGGTGTACGCCTCGGCCAGGCTCATGGAGGAGATCCGCGGGGACGAGAGCCTCCAGCAGGTCAAGAACGTCGCCCAGCTGCCCGGGATCGTCGGCTGGTCGCTGGCGATGCCCGACATCCACTGGGGATACGGCTTTCCGATCGGCGGCGTGGCGGCGACCGAAGCAGGACACGGTGCCATCTCGCCCGGCGGGGTGGGCTACGACATCAACTGCGGCGTGCGGCTGGCGCGCACGGACCTCTCCGTGGAAGCGGTACGCGAGCGTCTCCCGCGCCTCATGGACGAGCTCTTCACGGCGGTCCCCAGCGGGGTGGGCGCGGAGGGCGCGATCTCGAAGCTCTCTCGCGCGGAGCTCCGGCGCATGCTCGAGCATGGGGCGGCGTGGGCGATAGAGCGCGGGTACGGGGAGGCCGGCGACCTCGAGCATACCGAGGAGCTGGGTTGTCTCGAGGGCGCGGATCCGTCCCGGCTCAGCGAGCGCGCCCAGGAACGCGGGCTGACGCAGGTGGGGACGCTGGGGTCGGGGAACCACTTCCTCGAAGTGCAGCGCGTCGCGGAGATCCACGACCCCGTTCTGGCGGACGCGTTCGGGCTGTTCGAGGACCAGGTCGTGGTGATGATCCACTCCGGCTCGCGCGGGCTCGGGTACCAGGTCTGCGACGACTACATCCGGCGCATCAAGCCGAGGCTGAAGGCGTACGGCTATTCGCTGCCCGACATCCAGCTCGCGGCGGCGCCGCTCGACTCCGAGGAGGGGCGCGCGTACCTCGGCGCCATGCGCTCGGCGGCGAACTACGCGTGGGCGAACCGCCAGGTGATGCTCCACTCCGTGCGCGAGACGTTCGCGCGCGTACTCGGCGCGGGGCGAGGGGAGATCGGGATGCGGCTCCTGTACGACGTCTGCCACAACATCGCCAAGCTCGAGGAGCACGAGGTCGATGGTCGGCGGATCCAGGTGTGCGTTCACCGCAAAGGGGCGACGCGCGCGTTTCCACCCGACCACCCCGACGTGCCCGCGGCGTACCGGGAATCCGGCCAGCCGGTGCTCGTCCCCGGGAGCATGGGCACATCCTCTTACGTCTGCGCCGGCGCCGCGGGCGCCATGCAGGGAACCTTCGGATCGACATGCCACGGTGCCGGTCGGCGGATGAGCCGGACGCGATCGAAGCAGGCCTCGCGCGGGCGTGACCTCCTCGGCGAGATGGAGAGCCAGGGCGTGCTCGTTCGCGCCACCGGCATGCGGACGGTGGCGGAGGAGATGCCGCATGCGTACAAGGACGTCGCCGACGTCGTGGAGGTGATGGAGCTGGCGGGCGTGAGCCGGCGGGTCGCCCGGCTCGCGCCGATGGGCGTCGTGAAGGGGTGAGCGGCACGCGTTTCCTCCCCGGCCCGCGCGTTCCATATTGATTCGCGGATGACTCACGCCGATACCCCCGACCAGACGGATCGACTGAGACGCGAGATCGTCGCCGTCGGGCGCCGCCTCTACGAGCGCGGGTTGGTCGGCGGAAGCGAGGGGAACGTCAGCGCGCGGCTTTCCGGCGGGAGGGTCCTGGCGACGCCGGCGGGCGCCTCGAAGGGGTTCCTCGCGCCCGACGACCTGGTGGTGACGGACCTCGCGGGCCGCTCGCTCGACGGCGGGCGGGCTTCCAGCGAGCTCCGCATGCACCTCAAGATCTATGCGCTCCGCGGCGACGTGGCGGCGGTCGTGCACGCGCATCCTCCGACGGCCACGGGGTTCGCGATCGCGGGCCGCCCGCTCGACGAGTGCGTCGTCCCCGAGGTCATCGCCACGCTCGGCCAGGTCCCGATCGTGCCGTACGGGACGCCGTCGACGGAAGAGCTGCCCGATCGGATGACGCCCTGGGTGGCGAGCCACGACGCGCTGCTGCTGGCCAATCACGGGGCGGTCACCTACGCGCGAACGCTCGCGCAGGCGATCGACCGGATGGAGTCGATCGAGCAGGCGGCCAGGTCGCTTCTCGTCGCGCACCTGCTGGGCCGCGTAAACCGGCTGAGCCGCTCCGAGGTCGACCGGCTGATGTCGCTCGACCCCTACGGCTCCATGGTTCGGAACCCGGGCTGCACGATCACGGACCCCGAGCCGCTCGGCGATCCAGCCGAGGAGCTGCTGCGCGCGGAGGTGGCGAGGATCGTCAGCGAGTCGCTGGACGGTGGGGTTTGACGGATCGGGCGCGGGCCGTAGCCCTCGTCACCGACAGCACGGCGGGGATCGAACGGGTTTCGCCGAAGATCCACTGCGCCGTGGTTCCGCTGACGCTGGAGATCGACGGGGCCCAGTACAAGGAGGGCGCGGATCTCTCCGCGGCCGACTTCTACCATCTCCTCGAGGTGGCCGGCTCACCCCCGGTCACGCTTCCCCCCGACGTCGAGGAGTTCGTCGCCGCGTACGAGCCGCTACTGGCCGAGAACGAGAGCGTGCTGAGCATCCACCTCTCGGGGGAGCTGAGCCGGACGGTGGAGCGGGCGCGCGAGGCGGCGGCCCGGCTCG
>DASSPT010000090.1:0-9430 GCA_035699465.1 Gemmatimonadota bacterium | reverse complement strand
GTTGCGGACATCCCATGGGACCCCTGACGCTACTCGACTTCGTGGGGATCGACACGACGTACCGGATCGCGGAGATCATGTTCGACGAGTACAAGCACCCCGAGTATGCGGCGCCGCCGCTGCTCCGCAAGATGCACCTCGCGGGGTATCACGGCCGGAAGAGCGGGAAAGGGTTCTACGACTACTCGGGCGCCGAGCCCGTGCCGTCGAACCTCAACATCTAGGCACCGCTCCAGAAGACCCGGGCGTCGTACGAGTCGGCGGGGAAGTCCGCGTTTCCCGCGGCCTGGACCCAGAAGTCATCGAGGCCGAAGGGAGTTCGCACCACGCACTCCTCGAAGTCCTCGTACTCGCGCTCCCACAGGAGGTCGTGCGAGAGGAAGGCCATCAATCCTGTGCCGAGCTCGACCGCGACCGGATCTCCGTTCAACCCGCTCCCCACGATGAGAAAGCCGTGCTCGATGCAGGGGCGGTTCTCCTCCTCGGAATTCTCGAGCTCGAGATCCGCGAGGGGGGATAGCCACAGTCGCCCGATCCGGATCGGCCCCCCATAGGCGCACTCGTCGAACATGGCGATCAGGTCGGGCGCTACTCCGTGGTCGCGGAGGTAGCTCGCGCAGCGTTCGCCGAGGGACTCTTTGACCGGCTTGTCCGGGAGAGCGGACAGAACGTCCGAAAGCGTCATCGAGAGTCCAGCGTGCTCTGCCGCATGTAGAGGAACAGCGGGAGGCCGAGGGACACTCCGACCGCGATCGTGGCGATCGCCGGCAGCCACAATTTCGTCATTCCGAGACGCCGTCCCTCGGCGGCCATGAACACGAACAGAACGAGGGCCGACACCAGAACGTCCAACCCGAAGAACGCGCCGATCCGCGTGGAGAACAGTTCGGAGAAGAAGAGCGAAAGGTCGAGGCCGTGAGCGTCCAGCCAGGGGACGAACTGCGAGTACGGCAGGATCGCTCCCAGGAGGCAGAGGCCGATATAGACATGTCGAAGACTCACGGAATCGGCTCCTCCTCTTCGATTCCAGTCGCGTGAGTGTACAATACAGCGGGGCCGCCGACCCCGTTGCCCCCGTCATCCGGCACTCGCTACAATCTGCCGACCACTCAAGCCTTCTCACCTATGCTGGAGCTCTCCGTGGAGTACGCATACGACAAGCTGATCGTCGAGGTGTCCGACCGGATCGCGGTCGTCACGGTCAACCGGCCCGACAAGCTGAACGCGCTCAACTCGGACACCGAGCGGGAGCTCCAGGACGTCTTCCTGAAGCTGCGTGACGACGAGGCGGTCGGCGGCGTCGTCGTGACGGGCGCGGGTACCAAGGCGTTCGTGGCGGGCGCCGACATCGCCGAGCTGTCGGGGTTGGGCGCGACGCAGGGCAAGGAGTTCGCGTTCCAGGGGCAGACCACGTTCACGCGGATCGCAGCCTGCCCCAAGCCCGTCGTGGCCGCGGTCAACGGCTACGCGCTGGGCGGCGGCTGCGAGCTGGCGATCGCCTGCCACTTGCGGGTCGCGAGCGAGGGGGCGCGCTTCGGGCTGCCCGAGGTCCAGCTCGGGCTGATCCCGGGCCACGGCGGAACGCAACGGCTGGCGAGAATCGTCGGCATGGGCCGCGCGCTCGAGATGGTCCTGACGGGGCGCATGGTCACCGCCGAGGAGGCGCACCGCTGGGGGCTCGTCAACGCGGTCGCGGCGGCCGACGAACTGCTCGACACCGCCCGCGAGCTCCTCGGGCAGATCCTCGCCAAGGGACCGCTGGCGGTCCAGTACGCGCTCGAGGCGACGCTTCGCGGCTTCGACATGGGTCTCGACGACGGCCTCTACATGGAGGCCACCCTCTTCGGCATGGCGTGCGGCACCGACGACATGAAGGAGGGAACCAAAGCGTTCCTCGAGAAGCGGAAGCCGGAGTTCCACGGCCGGTGAGCCGGGCTTCGCGGTGAGCGGCGCCCGAATGGGCGGGACGTGATCCGCCGCGCCGTCCTCGGGTACGTCGTGCTGACGGCGGCCTGGCTGGCGGCCGGAATCGCGCTGTCGCCCGGCATGGCGTACGGTTACACGGTCGCGCGGCTCTCGATCTGGTGGGGGCTCCTCGTCATGCTGATGGCGACCGCCTACTATGCGATCCAGGAGTGGCCGGCGGCATGGGTGACCGGCTGGCTCAAGCGCGATCTCGCCATCAACGTGCTCCTATTCCTCGTCGTCGCCTTCACGCTCCTGGACGGGATCCAGGGATCGATCGTGCTCGGCCTGCGGCCCTCGGGGGCGATCGCCTTCCTCGCCGCGTTCGTCCATCCCGTCCTCGTCGACCAGCCGCACGCCAAGCACCATCGCGAGGACCCCGCGGGAAGCCCCGTGCCCCAGTACCTCCCGCCCGCGTGCCTCTGGATCGACTGGCTGACCGCCGCGCTCCTGCTGGTTGCACTCTTCCAGCTCTAGGGCGGTCGGTCCGCCCCAAGGCACTCGCGCTTAGGGATTCCGCAGGCGAACCTTGAAGAGCCGCCCGACGGGACCGAGAACGAACAGAATGTCGGAATCGGGAAGCGCGGCCACTCCCGAAGGCGCTTCGAACTCGTTGGCCCCGAGATCGAACCGGTAGCGCGGGAGATCGAGCGCGGTGTCGACAACCGTAACCGTGCCGCCCAGTTCGAACGCGATGTACCGGCCGGACGCGAACGTCACGACCGGGTTCGCGACGCAGTAGCCCCTGCAGGCCGGCCCGCCCACGGACATGGATGTGATCACCTCGCCGGACGACGGATCCAGGACGAGGAAGCGCACTCCCGAATCTCCTTTGCCAAACACGTACATCGCGTCACCGGAGGGATCGACGGCGACGTGATGGGGGTCCGAGATCTCCTCGAGGGGAATGGAGCGAATAGGGGCCAGGCTCGGCAGGGAGAGGATCTCGAGCGAATGGTGTTCGGGACCGCCTAACGCCGGGTGCACAACAGACACTACCCGCGTGCCATCGGGGAAGATGGAAAAGTGGCCACCCCCTCCCGAGAGCGATGCCCGTTCGATCTCCCCATTATCGACGTTCACCCGCCCTAGATCACCGTTCCCACCAAAGAGTGCGTGGGACTCATCCAAGGCCACGATGTAGAAGCCGCCGAGGCCATCGAAATGGGTCGCGGCAAAGGACCCGAGATCCACGACGCTCAGCCCGGCGCCCTTGTGGATTCCGAATAGCCGATCTCCGCTGGGGGTAATAGCGAGGCCCTCGAGCTGCGGCCCCAATACCACGCGATCCACCACCTCGAACGTCTCCGGGTCGATCCGGACCAGCTCGCCGCCGCGGTAGTTTGCGGCGTAGAGCCAACGTCCCTCTGGATCCATCACGATCCCTTCCGGAAAGATGTCCTCCGCCGCGGGCCAGATTTCGTCGACCGGTCGCTCGGCGAGGACCTCGAAGTCGGACTCCGGATCGATCACGACCACCGATCTGGGAAGGATCACCGGCCCATCCGGTCCGGTGAGCTCGACCGCGATCACGTGGACGCCGGGCACGTCGAAGCGATAGGAAATCGCCACGCCGTTCTCCAGCGGTCCCTCATGACCCTCCGTCCCCGGGGGAATGGGATCGACCCGGTAGCGCCAGCCGACCGTTCCCGCGGCGGGCACGATTCGGAGCGTTCCGACCACTGGGGGTTCCCCGAAGGCGACGTCGACGAGGACCGCCGGGGCGGGACCCGACGGCTGGGGCGGACCGGACGGACCGTCGGAACGGCAAGAAGGAGAGAGCGATCCCAGCAGGGCAAGTAAGAGGAACGAGGATCGGGTCATGAGCCTCCGGGAGGGCCGTGCGCTACCTATTCAAAGTGCATGGGGATCCCGGCGGTTTGACCTGCCCTTCCAGCGCGGCAGAGCGGGGCGCGCAGCGCCAGACTCGCGCACGCGCGCGAAGTAGACGAGCAGCAGACCGCCCAGGATCGTGAGGCCCCCGAGCAGAAGCCGGGCCGTCACGCTCTCGTCGAGGAACGCCCAGCCGAGCAAAACCGCCACGACGGGATTCACATAGGCGTATGTGCCGACCTTCGAGCTCGACATGTGCGCCGCGATGAACGCGAAGGCGGTGAACCCGACCAGCGATCCCATGACCGCGAGATACCCGATGGCGAGCCACGCCTGTTCGCCCCACTCCACCGCCTGGCCGGGCTCGACGATCCAATGGACGCCCAGCATGAGCGGACCCGCCACGGCCGTCTCGATCGCGCTCGCGGCGAGCGGATCCACGCCACGAAGCTTTCTGCGCGCGTACACCGTCCCGCACGACCAAGCCAGGGCGGACAGGAGCACGGCGCCCACGCCTATCCAGGACGACTGCACGCCCGACTCGAACGGCTTGACGAGGATCGCGACTCCGGCCAGCGCGACGATGATGCCGATCCAGCCGGCCGGCGCCAGCCGCTCCCCCTTCGCGCCCGTCATTCCGAGGAGTGTGTTCCAGAGCGGGACGGTCGTGATGAGGAGCGCGGCCAGCCCTGAGGATAGATGGACTTCGCTGAAGTTCAGGAGTCCGTTCCCTGCAACGAGGAAGAGTACTCCCACGAACGAAAGGCGCAGGAACGTCGAGAGGTCCCGCGGCATCCGGCGCCCGGTGGCGAGACACGCGGCCACGAGAACGGGTCCCGCGATCGAGAACCGCACGCCCCCCAGCAGGTACGGCGGCAGGACCTCGACGCCGAGCTTGATGAACAGATACGTTGAGCCCCACACCACGCAGACGAGCGCGTAGGCAACGGCGAGCGCGACCGGACTGGCGTGAGCCGGGCGATCCACGCGCGGAGCCTAGAGGGAGGACCGTCGGCGGGCTACCGAAAATCGAACATCGAATCCGGCGGGGGGTATGCGACGCCGTGACAGCGCCGCATGGAATCCGGTGGTTCCCCGCGCTCGTCGCCGCACTCTTCCTGGGTTGCGGCGGCGGCGCCGAGCGTCGCCACGACGCGCGCGAGGCCGCGCAGCCCGAAGGCTGGCACCGCGCCGAGACCGGCTCGAACGCGGTCCCGCTGTCGCGGCCCGCAGGCACGGCCTCGCGGGTCATCGGCGGATCGTCGACCACCGGCGGGTCGGCCGCGGGCGAACGAGGCGCGCAGCGAACGTCTCCGATCGGGTTCGCGACCGGAGTGCCGAGCGACTCGACGGGCGTCCTCCTTCCCCGCGAGTTCGATGCCGGCGGCGATCCAGCTCTCCTCCACGGATACCTGCTCTACTTGCCCCGCGGGATCGAGAGCCGGCGCTGGCCGCTGATCGTCTACCTGCACGGCCGCTCGCTCCGCGGCGACAACCTCTCCCTCCTCACCCGCTACGGGCTCCCCGACCGGCTACAGGACGACGAGAGCTTCCCGTTCATCGTCGTCGCGCCCCAGCTCCCCGGCGACCAGAGCTGGACCGACACGGACCGTCTGACCGACCTGGTGCGCCACATCGTCGCGCGCTATCCGGTCGACCCCTCGCGGATCTACCTGATCGGCTACAGCATGGGGGCGGGGGGCGTGTGGCGAGAGGCGGTCGCGCATCCCGAGCTCTTCGCCGCCGCCTCGCCGGCCGCCGCCTGGACGCCCGAGCCCAGCGAGGCGATCGCCTCCGCCCTGGCCGACCTTCCGATCCGGATCTACCACGGCACAGCCGACGAGGCGGCGCCCTTCGCGCGCGCGGAGACGATGGCCGAGGCGCTCGAGCGCGCGGGCGTCGATGTGACGTTCACGGTGTTCCAGGGCGCGGATCACGGCGAGCTCACGCACATCTACAAGGACGACGAGCTCTACTCCTGGTTGCTCGAGCACCAGCGCTGAGCGGAAACCCCCTCCGAAAGGCGATGTCCGGTTCGCGTTGCTGCCCGGGACGCGCCGGCTAGCTTACCGGTGGACCCGCCCACGAGGAGGCCGCCGGTGACCCGTTCCGATCGCGACGAGCCGCGCAGCGAAGACCTGATCCACGACTGGAACCGCGAGGCGGGGGATCTCGCAAGGCCCCCCCAGCACGTGGAGTTCGACGACGAGACGCTCCGCGACGGGCTCCAGTCTCCTTCGGTCACCGATCCCTCCATCGGCGAGAAGATCGAGATCCTCCACCTCATGGACGAGCTGGGGATCCACACGGCGGACATCGGTCTGCCGGGCGCCGGCCCGCGCGCGGCGCAGGACGTCACGCGGCTCGCGCAGGAGATCGCCGACTCGCGCCTCACGATCGCCGCCAACTGCGCGGCGCGGACCGTCCAGGCGGACATCGATCCCATCGTCGAGATCAGCCATAAGACCGGCATCGCGATCGAATGTTGCACGTTCATCGGCTCCTCGCCGATCCGGCAGTACGCCGAGGGCTGGGACCTGGACTGGATCCGAAGGACCAGCGAGGAAGCGGTATCGTACGCGGTCGGGCGCGGCGCGAAGGTCATGTACGTCACCGAAGACACGACGCGCGCGCGGCCGGACGCGTTGGAGAGGCTGTACACGACTGCGATCGAGGCGGGCGCGAGCCGGATCTGCCTTGCCGACACCGTCGGGCACGCGACCCCCGACGGCGCGAGGAACCTCGTTCGCTGGGCGAAGCGGCTCGTCGAGAAGAGCGGCGCCGACGTAAGGGTGGACTGGCACGGACACCGGGATCGCGGCTTCGGACTGGCCAACGCGCTGGCCGCGATGGTGGCGGGCGCGGACCGGGTCCACGCGACGGCGCTCGGGATCGGCGAGCGGGTAGGGAACACGGAGATGGACCTCCTGCTCGTCAACCTCGTGCTCCTCGGATGGCTCGACCGCGACCTGTCGTCGCTACCGCGCTACTGCCGGCTGGTCGCGGAGTCGACGGGCGTCCCACTGCCACCCAACTATCCGGTCGTCGGGGAGGATGCGTTCCGGACCGGCACCGGCGTCCACGCGGCGGCGGTGATCAAGGCCGCGAAGAAGGGCGACAGCTGGCTCGCGGACCGGGTGTACTCGGGCGTCCCGGCGGGTCTGGTGGGACGCGAGCAGCGGATCGAAATCGGCCACATGTCGGGCAAGTCGAACGTCGTGTGGTGGCTGGAGTCCCGTGGCTACTCCGCCGAGCCCGCGCTGGTCGACCGGATCTTCGACCACGCCAAGCGTACCGACCACATCCTGACCGACGAGGAGATTTCCGGCCTGATCGGGGCCGACCCGATCGCCAGTCGCTGACCGAACCCCAAGCGAATCGCCCCCTCAGCAGAACAATCGGCACATCTCATGCGTACTAAAGAGCGAGATGCGTCCTCGCAGACGGATTCTCCGGGCCCTATTGCTAGCGGCGGCCGTTCCGGTCGTGGTCACGACCCTGCCGGGCGAGGTGCCGTGCTGCGAGCTCTCCTACCGCGTCGAGCCGGATCCCGAAAGCGGCGTCGTCGACGTGGAGCTCGAGGTCCGCGGCTTCAGCGGCGACACGCTCGTTCTGACGCGGCCGAGCGCGCGGCCGCTGGTCGGCCTGCTCGGGAAGGACCCGGTGGTCGAGGGCGTAGCGCGCGGAGAGTGGGGCCTCGCCGGCGGCCAGCCGCGGTGGTCGTTCGCGCGTCCCGCGGCCGGATGGGAGAGCCCGATCCGCGTGCGGTATCGCCTGGCGATCACCAGCCACCGCCCGCTGAACGCCTGGAGTGTCGGTCTCGACGACGACCTGCTGTACGCCCCCTCCGAGGCCCTGTTCCTGCTCCCCTCGATGGCGGACCTTGCCGCCCGCAACGCCCGCGTGGACGTACAGTGGGACCTCCCGCGGGGCTGGCGCTCGTTCACCGGGTGGCCGGAGGACGCGTTCCACGGCACCCGGCAGCTTCTCAAGACGAACATCCTCGCCGGTGACATCGAGCTCCACGAGGCGAGCGCTTGCGGCCTCGACATCGACATCGCGGTGTACGGCGAATGGACGTTCGACCCTTCACGGATCGCGAGCGACATGGCTCGGCTCGCCTGCGCCGCGCGGTACCGGCTGGGCCCGCCGCGCTCCGAGCGCTACGCGGTCACGCTGGTCCCCGCGCGCTTCCCCATGACGAGCGGAAACCGGAACGGGCCCAGCGCCATCGGGTTCGTTCACCTCTTGCCCGACGGCAGCCCGCCGCCGATCCGGCTCCTCGCCCACGAGCTCGTCCACCAGTGGCAGCGGTTCGACGCGGCGATGTGGTTCCAGGAGGGGGTCAACGACTATATGGGGCTCAGGCTCGCCAACGAAGCCGGGTTGATCGACGATAGGGAGTTTAGCGCGCTCCTGTCCTCCATCGACTCGGTCTACCGTTCTCATCCCCAGATGGGGCGCTGGACGTTCGCCGACGAGGAGCGCGAGGCGCCGCCCTTCGGTCCCAGCGACGAGTACCTCGGCTATCGCAAGGGCGCGATGGTGGGTCTCGCGCTCGATCGCGAGCTCCGGCTCCGGACGGCGGGCGAGATCGACCTTGCCTCCCTGTGGCGCGACATCAACCGGCGGACCGCCTGGGGCCACGTCCGATGGACGGACGAGGAGATCGCCGAGCGCGCAGCGGCACTGGTCGGGGGGAGCGTGAACCACTTCTTCGGGCGTTGGGTGAACGGGACCGAGGCGCTCGCGCCCCCCGATCGCCTCCTGGCGAGCCTGCCGCCCGCGCCCACACCGCCCAGCCGCCCGCGCGGCCTCGGGGCGATCGCCGCCTTCCTCGAATTCGGCCTCGGCTCGCTGTCCTCGACGCCGTAGTTCGCTAGCTTGCGGGGGCGCGCGGTGCGCGCGCCATTCCCCCGGAGGCAGAGGATGTACGAAACGATCCGCGTCGAGAGCCGCGGCGACTCGGTCGCCCGGCTGGTGCTCGCGCGACCCCCGCTGAACGTGCTCAACATCGCCATGCTCAAGGAGCTCTGCGACGCCGTCGACGAGCTGGCCGCGCGACCGCGCCTGAGAGCGCTCGTGATCGCGGCCGAGGGGCGTGCGTTCTCGGCGGGAGTCGACGTCGAGGACCACGTCGGCGAGAAGGTGGCGCCGATGATCGCCGCGTTTCACGGCCTGTTTCGTCGGCTCGCCGACTTCGAGCCCGTGACGGTGGCAGAAGTGCACGGCCATGCGTTAGGCGGAGGCTGCGAGCTGGCGGCCTTCTGCGACCTCGTTCTGGCCTCGGAAGAGGCGACCTTCGGCCAGCCCGAGGTCCACCTGGGGCTGTTTCCGCCGGTCACGGCGGCGGCGTTTCCGTATTTCGTCCACGGCAAGAAGACGCTCGAGCTGATGCTCACGGGGGAGCGGATCGACGCCCGAGAGGCGCACCGGATCGGCCTCGTCAACCAGGTCTGGCCCGCCGAGGGGTTCGCGGGCGAGGCCGCCTCGTTCGTCGAGCGCCTTGCGGCGAGGAGCGGGGTCGCCCTCAAGCTCGCGAAGAAGGCCTACTACGCGGGTGTGGACGTCTACGTCCGCGAGGCTCTCGACCGAGCGGAGCGGATCTACCTGCGGGATCTCATGGCCTCCC
>DASSPT010000089.1:0-6750 GCA_035699465.1 Gemmatimonadota bacterium | reverse complement strand
GAGCCGGCTGGCGAGGGGGATAAGACCCTGATCCGCGCAACCGTGTACGTAGAGCGGGAGAGCCAGAAAGGGATCGTGATCGGGGCGGGCGGTAAGAAGCTCTCCGACATCGGTCGCCGGTCCCGGGCCTCGATCGAGGCGCTCATAGGGGGGGCGGTCTTCCTCGAGCTTCGAGTCAAGGTCCGAGCCAAGTGGTCGCGTCGCGAACGCGACCTCCAGCACTTTGGTTACAAGCGCTAGTAACATCAACTACTACAAGGGGTTAGCATGACATTAGACAAGGAGCTTCTGGAGATCCTGGCCTGCCCGAAGTGCAAGGGCGACCTGACATACAAAGAGAAGGAGCAGGTGCTGGAATGCCCGGCGTGTCGTCTGCGCTACCCGATCAAGGACGACATCCCGATCATGCTGATCGACGAGGCGGAATCGTTTTGAGCTCGACGCCCGAAGATCGCATCCTCGAGTACCTGGCTCGATCCCAACGGCCGCTCAAGCTCAAGGAGATCGCGCGCAGCATCGAAGTCGGGGAGGAGGGATATCCCCAACTCAAGCAGACGCTGGCGCGCCTCACCGAAGAAGGCCGCGTCTACCGGATCAAGAGTCAGCGCTATGCCCTGCCCGAGCAGATCAACCTGGTCGTGGGGAAGCTCGACGCCACGCGTCGGGGAGCGGGCTTCGTGGTCCCGGAGAAGAAGAAGGTCGGGGATGCGGACATCTTCATTCCGCCCCACAAACTGGGAGGCGCGGTTCATGGCGACCGCGTGGTGTCGCGGGTCGAAGGCCGGCGAGGCAAAGACAACCCGGAGGGACGGGTCATCCAGATACTGGAGCGCGCCCACACCCAGATCGTCGGCACGCTCCAGCGCGGGAAGCGGTTCGGATTCGTGGTCCCCGACAATACGCGCCTCGGCTTCGACGTCTACGTACCTGAGGAGGACCTGAAGCAGGCCGAAGAAGGACAGAAGGTCGTGGTGTCGATCGAGGACTGGGGGGACGGCACCAAGAGCCCGGAAGGTCGCGTGGTCGAAGTTCTCGGAGACCCCGATGCGCCGGGCGTCGACATCCTGTCCATCATCCGGACCCACGAGCTGGACCCCGAGTTCCCGCCCGAGGTCGAGAAGAGCGCCCGCGCCATAGAAGCCGACTTCGAAGCCGAGGCCCGCCGACGGTTGGATCTACGCGAGAAGCTCGTCTTCACGATCGACCCGCACGACGCCAAGGACTTCGACGACGCCCTCTCGATCGAGCGAAAGGGCGACGACCTGTTCGAAATCGGCATCCATATCGCCGATGTCAGCCATTACGTGAAGGAAGGAAGCCCGATAGACGAAGAGGCGTTCGAGCGTGGCACCTCGGTCTATCTCGTCGACCGGGTGATCCCCATGCTCCCGGAGCATCTGTCCAACGGCCTCTGCTCGCTGAAGCCGGACGAGGACCGGCTCACGTACTCGGTGATCGCGACTATGGACAGCCAGGGGACTGTTCGGGAGAGCAGCTTCCACGAGAGCGTGATCCGCAGCCGCTATCGGCTGACCTACCAGGAAGCCCAGGACCTGATCGACAGCAAGCCTCCCAGGGACGACCTCAAGCCCCTATTGTCGCCCCTGCAGACGCTGCGTCGTCTGGCCAAGGTCCTGCGTCAGAAGCGCGCCGCCCGTGGCAGCCTCGATTTCGACCTGCCGGAGGCGCGTGTGGAGCTCGACGAGGAAGGGTTTCCGATCGACATCCAGGAATCCGTACGACTGGACAGCATGCGCCTGATCGAGGAGTTCATGCTGCTGGCCAACGAGACCGTCGCGCGGCATGCCACGCGCCTCAAGGTGCCCTTCATCTATCGAGTCCACGACCGCCCGGCCCCCGAGAAGATCGATCAGATCCGCGGTTTCGTGGCCGCGCTGGGCTATCAGCTACCCAGACCGAAGCAGGGAAAGATCGACCCGCGGGTGTTCGCCGAGATCATCGATCAGGCGCGGGGCAAGCGCGAGGAGGAGCTCATCAATACCGTGATCCTCCGGTCGATGAAGCAGGCCCGTTATCAGGTCGACAACCTGGGCCACTTCGGACTGGCCGCCAGCGATTACACGCATTTCACCTCCCCGATCCGGCGCTATCCGGACCTGGAGGTCCATCGCCTCCTGAAGCGCATCCAGGCGGGCGAGCGCTGGAAGGACAAACGAGACGAGCAAACGGCGAGGCTGGAGCGGATCGCGGACCACTCGTCCGTGGAAGAGCGCAACGCGGTCGACGCCGAGCGTGACTCGATCGACCTCAAGAAGGTAGAGTTCATGGAGCGCCATCTCGGGGATGAGTTCGACGGGACGATCAGCGGAGTCACTTCCTTCGGCATGTTCGTGCGGCTGGACCGTTACTTCGTGGAGGGGCTGATCCACATGCACGACCTGTCCGACGACTATTACGAGTTCCACGAAGACAAGTACGCGCTCCTCGGGCGCAACACGGGACAGCGGTTCCGCCTGGCGGACCCGGTGCGCGTACGGGTCGAGTCGGTCGACAAGGAGCGACGCCAGATCGACTTCGTTCTGATCGAGAAGGAGGCCGAGCGCGAGAAAGCGCGCGCTTAGCGCGGCCCGATGTATGGGGCCGGCTTGACTTCCCACGCGCGCCATGGTATGAGATGGCGAACCGTACGGACCTCACAAGGAGGGGGATCATGGCGAACGGTCAAGGTGGTGGAGGTGGGAACGGGGGTGTGTACGCGATCCTGATCATCATCGTGATTCTCATCCTCGCGGCGGTGCTCTACATGAGCGGCGCATTCGGTGGAGGGGATGACGCGACGGACATCAACGCGGACGTGAACATCGAGAACCCGGTGGGCGACGGAGGCGGCGGAGGCGGCGGAAACGAGTAGCCGGACCGGAAGATCGAACGAAACGAGCGGCGGGGGGATGAAGATCCTCCCGCCGCTTCTGCTTCAGGCGACTGGCGCTTCGACCGGCGAATGCACGCGCGGCTCGGGCGTCTCGAATGCAGTCTTCTCCTCGATGCCCGGCTCGAGCGGCACGCGATAGTTCCCGCTCATGCACGCGTCGCAGTGGTGCTCCCTCGCTCCGACGGCCCGGTACAGCCCGTCGAAGGACAGGTATCCCAGGGAATCGGCGCCCACGAACGCGGCGATCTCCGGCACCGTCATGTTCGCGGCGATCAGCTCGTCCCGGCTGGGGATGTCTATCCCGTAGTAGCACGGATGGCGCAGCGGAGGGGACGCGACCCGCAGATGGACCTCGGCGGCGCCGGCTTCGCGTACCAATCCGACCAGGGCCTTGGACGTCGTGCCACGGACGATCGAGTCGTCGACGACGACCACGCGTTTCCCGCGGATCACGCTGGAAACGGGGTTGTACTTGACCTTGACCCGAAAGTCGCGGACCGCCTGTCCGGGCTGGATGAAGGTCCGGCCGATGTAGTGGTTGCGGATCAGTCCAAGCTCGAATGGGAGCCCGCTGATCTCCGCGTATCCGAGAGCCGCGGAGTTGCTGGAGTCGGGGACCGCGAACACACAGTCGGCGTCCGCGGGATGCTCGCGGGCGAGCTCGCGGCCGAGGCGCCGGCGGGCCTCGTCGACGCTCATGCCGTACAGGGTCGAATCCGGCCGCGCGAAGTAGATCTGCTCGAAGACGCAGAGGCACTCCGCCTCCGCCGGCGAAGCGCGCAGGGTCTCGGATCTGCCGTCGAGGCCCACCTTGAGCACCTCGCCGGGGCCGAGCTCCCGTTCGAGCTCGACGTCCAGGAGGTCCAGCGCGCAGCTCTCCGACGCCACCACGATCGCATCGTCGCGCCGGCCGAGGGCGAGCGGCCGAAAGCCGTGCGGATCGCGGGCCGCGTAGAGCCCGTCCGGCGTCAGGATGAGGAGCGAGTATGCGCCGGTGACGCGATCCAGCGCATTGAGGAGCGCGCGGTCGCGCGAGGCGTCGCGCTCGGCCGCGATCAGGTGGACGACGACCTCGGTGTCCATCGTCGACTGGAAGATCGAGCCCGACCGCTCGAGCCTTCGTCTGAGGGTGCGGGCGTTGGTCAGATTCCCGTTGTGCGCGACCGCGAGGAAGCCGTCGCGATAGTTGACGAGGATCGGCTGCGCGTTGGCCAGCGTGGGGCTGCCGGTGGTCGAGTAGCGATTGTGACCGATGGCGGCGGTTCCCGGAAGCGATGCCAGCGCGCTCTCGTCGAAGGCGTCGGCCACGAGTCCCATGGCGCGATGCGCATAGGCGCGGTCGCCGTCGCTCGAGACGATGCCGGACGACTCCTGACCGCGATGCTGGAGCGCGTACAGGCCGAGGTAGGCCCACTCGGCGGCGCGCTCGGGTCCGATCACCGCGACGATCCCGCACTCTTCCCGGGGTCCGCTCACCGCTCGTCCTCCATGGTCTCCATGCGGTCCGAAATCGCATTCCGCCAGCGCCGTTCCAGCTCCTCGCGCGACCGCTCGCCGACACCGCGGAAGCGGATCCTGCCGTCGTCGGTCACGCGCCCTGCCTCTCGCCACGGCACTCCCGCGGACTCGAGGCGCTGTCCAGCGGACTCCCCCCGCACCGCGGGCACCACGAGCAGGTAGCGCGCCCCGTCCTCGCCGAACATGGGCCCGTGCGGGGCGCCTTCCGCCTCCGGCAGCTCGACGTCGATTCCGCAACCAGCCGGGAGGCCGAAGCACGTCTCGGCCGCGGTGACCGCGAGCCCGCCGTCCGACACGTCCTGGGCGGAGGCCGCTACGCCCTCGCGCACGAGCTCGCGCACGATCTCTGCGTGCCGGCGCTCGGCCTCGAGATCGACCTGGGGGGCTCGCCCGGCGACGACCCCCAGCACCTCGGCCAGGAGCGACCCGGCGCCCAGGTGCGATCCTTCACGTCCGATCAGCACGAGCGAGTCGCCCGGCGAGCCGCCGCCCCTCGGCCGACCCCCGAGGTCCTCGAGGATCCCCACCATCCCGATCGTCGGCGTCGGATAGATGGCTCCCTTGGGGGATTCGTTGTAGAAGGAGACGTTACCGCTGACGACGGGCGCGTCGAGCGCCCGGCAGGCCTCCGCGATCCCGCGCACGGCCTCGACGAACTGGAAATATACCGCGTCCTTCTCCGGGTTGCCGAAGTTCAGGCAGTCGGTAACGCCGAGCGGCCGGGCTCCGACGGTGGCCAGGTTCCGCGCCGCCTCGGCGACGGCGAGCGCGCCGCCCCGCCGCGGGTCGCAGTAGACGTAGCGGCCGTTCCCGTCGGTCGAGATCCCGAGCGCGCCGGGCGTTCCCCTGATCTTGAGGAGCGCCGCCCCGGCGGAGCCGGGCCCGAGGATCGTGTTCGTCTGGACGTGGTGGTCGTACTGCTCCCAGACCCAGCGCTTGTTCGCGATGCTCGGGGCGGAGAGGAGAGTCTCCAGCGCGGCCAGCGGGTCGACGCGGGCGATCTCCTCCGCTTCCGGCAGTCTTGCATGGAGCTCCGCCAGGTAGGGCGGCTCCCCCACTTCCCGGACGTAGCGCGGCACCTCGTCGACCAGCGCCGCGACGGGGATCCGGCACACCTCCTCGCCGTCCTCCAGCACCCGCCAGAGATCGTCGTCGGTGACGGTCCCGATGCGCGTACATGGGAGGTCCCATTTCTCCGCGATCGCCATGAGCTCCGGCTCCTGGTCGGGACGGGCGACCACCAGCATGCGTTCCTGCGATTCCGAGAGCAGGACCTCGTACGGCGTCATGCCGGGCTCCCGCCGCGGCACGAGCGCGACGTCGATCTCGATGCCCGTCCCGGCGCGCGCGGCCATTTCGCTGCTCGAGGAGGTGAGCCCCGCGGCGCCCATGTCCTGCACGCCGATCGCGGCGCCCGACTCGATCAGCTCGAGCGTCGCTTCCAGCAGGAGCTTCTCTGTGAACGGATCGCCGATCTGAACGGTGGGGCGGCTCTCGGCGGTGTCGGCGGAGAGCTCGGTGGACGCCAGCTTGCTCGCGCCGTGGATTCCATCCCGGCCGGTCGAGGCCCCGAGCACGTAGACGGCGTTCCCCGGCCCCGCCGCGCTCGCCCGCATGAGGTCAGCGTGGCGGATCAGCCCCACGCACATCGCGTTCACCAGAGGATTCCCGGCATACGCGTCGTCGAAGACGATCTCGCCCCCCACGGTCGGCACGCCCACGCAGTTCCCGTAGTCGCCGACGCCGCGGACGACGTGGCGGAAGAGGTAGCGCACGTGCGGGTCGTCGAGCGCGCCGAAGCGCAGGCTGTCGAGCATGGCGATAGGGCGCGCGCCCATCGTGAACACGTCGCGAAGGATCCCGCCCACGCCGGTCGCGGCTCCCTGGTACGGTTCGACCGCGGACGGGTGGTTGTGGGACTCCATCTTGAAGACGACCGCGAGGCCGTGGCCGACGTCGACGGCGCCCGCGTTCTCGCCCGGCCCCTGCACGACCTGTGGCCCGGTGGACGGGAACTCCGCCAGCAGCGCGCGGCTGTATTTGTAGCCGCAGTGCTCGCTCCACATGAGACTGAAGACACCGAGCTCGGTGAAGTTGGGCTCCCGGCCCAGCAGCTCGACGATGCGATCGTACTCGTCGGCCCGGAGCCCGTGCCCGGCGACGACGTCGGGGGTGACCGGCGTGTCGCGAAGCGCTACGGTCACGCCGCGGCCTCCAGGAGCCCGCGGAAGACCTCGCGGCCGTCCTGGGAGCCGACCAGGAGGCTCATGGCCCGATCGGGATCGTACGCTTCCCCGGGACGAACTGCGACCAGGACGTCTTCGACGCGGTCGCCGCGA
>DASSPT010000088.1:0-13949 GCA_035699465.1 Gemmatimonadota bacterium | reverse complement strand
GAACCTGGCCTGGCTGTGGTACCACGGCCTGCGCACCCCGCCGGGCCGGCGGGTGAACCGGCACCTCCGCCACCGAGCGCTGGTCGACTGGCTCGGCGCCCCGGACGTCCCGGCCACACCGCCGCCGCTCGCCGTCCTGCGCGGGGGGGAGATGGAGGCGTTCCTCGCTCGGATCGCGGCGGAGCCGCGACCCTGGATCGTGGTCTGGCCCGGGTCGAGCCGGACCGGGAGCCACAAACGGTGGCGGCCCGAGCGGCTGCGCGCGGCCGCCACCGCGATCCGATTGCGGACGGGAGGCACGCTCCTCGTCGGATGGGGCCCGGCGGAGAAGGAGGAGGCGCTGGCCCTCGCGGCGGGGATCCCGGGCGCGATCCCGCTCCCGGCGACCACGATCCCCGAGCTCGCGATCATCCTCGAGCGCGCGGACCTCTACGTCGGGATGGACACGGGGCCCATGCACGTGGCGGCCCTCCTCGGCACGCCCACCGTCGGGGTGTTCGGCCGCTCCGACCCGGAGATCCACGGTCCCGCGCCGCACCTGCCTGGAAGCGCCGTCGCCGGCCCCGAGGCGCGCGAGTGGAAGACGCGCGCTCGCAAAGGGCTGCCGCCGTTCGACGAGCCGGATCCCGCCGCTGTCGTCGAGGCCGCGCTCGCCCTCCTCGCCGATACGGAACGCACTGCGAGCGAAGCCTCCAGCGAGACCGCGGGGTGAGGATCCTGTTCGTCAACGCGGTCGGCTTCATCGGCGGCGCCGAGACGTGGATCGTCCACCTCGCAGGGCGGCTGGCGGCTCGCGGACACGCCATCGAGGTGGCCCACGACCCGGCCTCGCCCCTCGGCGAGCTCGCGCGCGCGGCCGGGGCTCGCGCGTGGACACCGCGGGGCGGGTTTCGAGGCGTGGTGCGTAGCGCGGCCTCGCTGGCCCGCGAGATCCGGCGCGGCCGCTACGACGTCGTCGTCTCGACCAGTCGGAGCGACCTCAAGCTGGCGGGATTCGCCGCCCGCCTGGCCGGCCATCCCGGGGTGGTCGCGCGCCTCAACAGCGGCTGGTCGCCAGCGGAGCGCGTCGTCATGCGCGGCTCGCGGTGGCGGCGCCACCGCTGGTACCACCGTCACCTCGTCCAGCTGGCGGCCACGAACTCGGTGGCGGGCAAGGCGGATCTCGTCGCCCGCGGCTACCTGCCGGAAGACCGCGTGACCGTCATCTACAATGGGGTCGACGGGGAGCGGTTCGATCCCGACCGGACCGAACGGGGGCGCTTCCGCGCCGAGCTGGGGATCGAGGGCGACGCGGAGCTCGTCGTCTCGTTGGCCCGGTTCGCGCCGGGACGCGGGCTGGATGCCGTGGTCGACGCCCTCGCCGCGCTGGCCGCGCGGCGGCCGGACCTGCACGCGGTCATGGTCGGCTCCTGCCGGCGGCGGCACGAGCCCTTCCGGGCGGAGCTCGCGGCCCGCGCCGCGGGGCTCCCGGGCGGCGAGCGGGTCCGGTTCCTGAGTTCGCGGGACGACGTTCCATGGGTGCTGGCGGACACGGACGTCCTGGTGCGGGTGCTCTCGACGGAGGGCCTCGCGAACGTGGTGCTGGAGGCGATGGCGATGCGGGTCCCGGTCGTGGCGGCACAGATCAGCGGGATGCCCGAAGTCGTCGAGGACGGCAGCACGGGACGGCTCGTCCCGCCGGGCGACGCGCCGGCCATCGTGGCCGCCGTGGAGGATATCCTGGAACTGTCCGCTGCGGGACGCCGGGCGCTGGTCGAGCGCGCCCGGGGACGGGTGCTGGAGCGGTTCGGCATGGACCGGATGGTCGACGACTACGAGACCCTGTTCGAGCGCGCGACGGCGGAGCGCCGATTCCCGTGAGGATCCTGTTCGTCAACGCGCTCGGCTTCGTGGGAGGGGCGGAGAAGTGGATCGTCCACCTGACCACGCGGCTGGTGCCCCGCGGCCACGCGATCGAGGTCGCCCACGATGCCCGCTCTCCGCTGGGCGAGCTCGTCCGCGCGGCGGGGGCCCGGACGTGGGTTCCGCGGGGGGGGTTCCGCGACTCGCTCCGGACCGCGCCGACGCTCGCCCGCCAGATCCGCGCGCGCGGGATCGACGTCGTCGTCACGACGACCCGGACCGACCTCAAGATCGGGGGCCTCGGGGCGCGGCTGGCGGGGCACCCTGGCGCGGTAGCGCGCCTCAACAGCGGCTGGGACCCCGCCGAGCCCGTCGTGACGTCGGGACTCAAGTGGCGCCGCCGCCGGCTGTACCACCGGCACTACGTGCAGCTCGCCGCCACGAACAGCCGGGCGGGGAAGGCCGACGTGGTCGCCCGCGGCTTCCTGCCGCCGGATCGCGTGGTACCGATCTACAACGGAGTGGATTTCTCCCGCTTCGATCCCGACCGAGTCGCCCGGGGTGCGTTCCGCGCCGAGCTCGGGATCTCCGCGGACGCCCCGCTCGTCGTCTCGATCTCCCGCTACGTCGAGCGCAAAGGCCAGGAGTTCGAACTCGAGGCGGCGGGCCGCCTGACCGCCGGGCGACCCGAGCTCCACTTCGCGTTCGTCGGCCCGTGCCGCGAGCGAGAACGTCCGTACAAGGAACGCCTCCTCGCGCGGGCGGGCCTGTTGCCGGGCCGAGAACGCATCCATTTCCTCGACGCCCGCGAGGACGTGCCCGCCATCCTGGCGGACGCCGACGTCCTGGTGCGGGCCGCGCTGACCGAAGGGCTGCCCAACGTCGCGCTCGAGGCGATGGCGATGCGGGTGCCGGTGGTGGCGACGGGAATCTGCGGGACTCCCGAGGCGGTGCTGGACGGGGACACCGGCCGTCTCGTTCCCACCGCCGACGACCGCGCGATCGCGGCGGCCGCCGAGGAGCTCCTCGACCTCCCGCGGGAGCGGCGGGCCGCGATGGGACAGAAGGGCCGGTTGCACGTGCTCGCCAGGTTCGGGCTGGACCGGATGGCGGACGAGTACGAGGCGCTGTTCCAGCGGGCGCTGGCGGAACGGGCCGAGCGGGGCAGGAAGTCGGCGGGTTGACGCGAAACGGCCGCCCCTTTCAGGGCGGCCGCGTCTGGTTGCTGAAGATGGAAGGGGTGCCTTACATCGCCGTCGTGTCGCCCTCCATCATCATCATCGTGTCGTCGCCCATGATCATCGTGTCCACGGTATCCATCGCGGGCGCCGGGGGCGGAGTCGTCATGGCCGTGTCGGCCGGCGTCAGCTCGGTGCCCTCCTCGACGGCGCCCTCCTGCTCGCAGGCGGCCACCGCGAACGCCGCGGCGATAGCGATGACAGGGACCATCTTGAAAAAGCGCATCCTGCAGGCCTCCCTCTCAAGGTCCTGGTGAAAAACCGGCTTCACGCCGGCCGACCGGGGGTCGTCCGACGAGCCGCTAATCTGGAGCCCGCGGTCGCGGGACGTCAAGAAGCATCCACCCGACCCTGGGCAGCCTTCCGAGCATCGTGCTATATACCTGTACACGATCGGCGGTACCGCGCTCGCCCGGCGAATGCCGGGGGGACGCGACCCAACCCTGAAGAGGAGGGACGATGCGTCGAACGAACCCCGTGATCGCGGCTGCGCTGGCGCTGGGGCTGGCGCTCGGAGCGGCGGCCTGCGAGGAGGGCGGAGACGAGGGGGCTCTCGAGGAAGCGGGCGAGGCGATCGAGGAGGCCGGCGAGGAGGCCGGGGAAGCGGTGGGCGAGGGGATGGAGGCGGCCGGCGAAGCGATCGAAGATGCGGGTCAGGAAGTCCAGGAAGAAATGCAGGACGACGTAACCGAAGACACCACCGACATGTAGTTCCCCGGCGGGGCCTTCAGCGAAGGCCCCGCTCGTTCATCCAATCCAGCGTGATCGACATCAGGCCATCGACGACCTCTTCGTCGGACGTGGCGACGTGCGCGCTCTCCAGCCACACGATTCGCTTGGGTTGCCGCAGGGAGCCGTACAGCTCCAGCACGCTCGAACGAGGAATGAACTCGTCGTCGGCTGCGTTCACCATGAGGGCCGGACGCGGCGCCAGCTCGCCGGCATAGCGCGTCGGCTCGAGCGGAGCCACGACCCAGGAAAGCCCCCAGGACAGCGCGCGCATGACCCAGGCGGGCCCTCGATCCGCGAACGCGTAGTAGGCCATCGTGGAGATGTCGCCGCCGCCGTGCAGGAGCGCGGCGCCGGCGATGCGCTTGTCCGTGGCCGCCGCGGCGACAGAGAACGGAACTCCCAGACTCACGCCGATGACGGTCACCCGCTCCGGGTCGACGTCCCGTCGGGAGTACAGGTACTGGGCCGCCAGGAGCACCGCGGGCGGCGTGTCGAGGATCGCGCGGCGCATCGTGCCGAAGTATCGAACCCAGTCCATGCCTCGCGGACGCTCGGGCCCGGCGTACGGGTACTCGATGGAGAGGAGGACCAGGTTCCCCGTGTGGGCGGGAATGTCGACCGCCTTGCGCCCCGTCTTGTAGCCGCCCAGCAGGATCGCCGCGGGATAGCGCTCGCCCGAGGGCGCGCCATCCGCTCGGACGCGCGCCCGAACCGCGAAGCCCGTGTCGCTGAGCAGCGTGACCTCGGTCAGCTGCTTGCCGTCGCGCGCGGCCCCGAAGTCGGTCGAGTCCCGCACGGCGACGAGCTCGCCCGCCACGCGCGCGAAGCGCGGCCGGTAATCGTGGTTGCGGTAGGCGGTCAGCGCCGTCACGACCGCTGCGACAGCGATCAGCAGGGCGCCCGCCACCCGCCGCCGCTTCACGGTTGGCGCGCCCTTCCTGGCTCCGCTATCGTGGGCCGCCCGTCATGCCCGGACCATTCCTTCCCCTCGGTGTGCGGGTTCACGCGCGCGAACTTGCGCGGCGCCCGGCGGCCCGACAACCCGCCGCGCTCGCAGCCTGGATCGCGCTCGCGCTCGCCGGCTGCGCGCTGTTCGAGCCGGACACGCGGTCCATGGCGCCACCCGACACCGTGGCCACCGTGCAAGTCACGGAGTCTCCCCGGCCGGCGCGCACCCTCGTCGACCTGGATAGCCTGAGCGCGGCGCTCCTGGCGCGCGCGGACACGGCCGACCTCTCCGGCCGCATCGCGCTCGAGGCGGAGATCCGGGACTGGCTCGCGCGGCTCGAGTTCGGCGATCCCGAGCTCGTTCCGGAGGGCGCCGACTCGCGCGTGTTCCTTCGCCAGTCACGGGGGCGGCTGCTGGACGCGCTCGGCTGGCTCGCGTTCCGCGCGCGAGACTGGCGCCAGGCCGAAGCCGCGCTCGTATCGGCGGCGGAGCAGATCCACAACCGCGGCACGACCGAGGGCGACGCGCTCCACTTCTGGCACCTGGGGAAGCTCCATGCCGCGCGCGGGCGATGGCGCCAGGCGGCCGACGCGTTCCTCGACGCGGAGGTCCGGGGCATGGGACCCGCGGCCACTCCCGACCTCGTGGCGGCGTGGAGCCGGAGCCGGGGGTCGCTCCGCGGCCTCGACGACGCCCGCGCGGCCGAGCTGGCGCGCGTCGAGGACGAGCGTCGCCAGTCTCTCGTCGCCGGCTCGCTCTACCAGGCGCTTCCGGCCTTCACGTGGCCCCGGCGAACCGGACCGCCGATGTCCGTATCGGACCTCGCCGGACGGCGCGCCGTGATCGCCGTCTGGGGACCGGGCTGCGTGGGATGCGCGGACTTCGCCGGCGCGCTCGAGCCTCTCGCCGCGCGGCTCGCCGAGCGGCGCGCCACGCTGGTGGCTGTCTGGCTGGGGGACGATCCGGCGCTCGCAGGACCGCCGCGACGCTATGCCATTCTGACTCCCGATTCGGCGGAGGCCGCCAGGCGCCTGGCCCTGGACTCCCTTCCCCTCCTCGCCGTCGTGGACGCGAAGGGGCTGATTCGATACCGTCATTCCGGCCGACGGGCGGTTCCGCCGCCGATCGAAGACATACTCGTTCAAATCGATTTTCTGGGGTCCGGACGTTGAAAATGGCCCATCTGCGGCGTTACGCTCCTCGTTTCTCCCTGCGCCGTACTACGGTACGCCTCGGAATACCCTCGTCGCGTGCCTTGCATCTGGGCCATTTTGAACGTCCTCCGGTTCCACTCGCGAGCAAGATTCTCCGACCTGTCTTCGAGGAGTGTCCATGAAGGTGTACGAAAGCCAGAACATCCGGAACCTGGCCGTGATCGGACACGGCGGTTCCGGCAAGACGACGCTCGTCAACGCCATGGCCTGGCTGGCCGGCTCGTGCACGCGCATGGGATCGGTGGAGGACGGGAACGCGCTCACCGATTTCACGCCCGACGAGGTCGAGCATCAGATCTCGATCAACCTCGCCCTCGCCTACGCCGAGTACATGGACACGCGCATCAACCTGATCGACACGCCCGGGTATCTCGATTTCGTCGGTGAGGTGAAAGCCGGTCTCCGCGTGGCGGACGCCGCATGCCTGGTGGTCAACGCGGTGGCCGGCGTGGAGGTCGGGACCGAGCGGGTGTGGGAGTACGCGGCCGCGGAAAACCTGCCGCGGCTGATCTTCGTCAGCATGATGGACAAGGAGCACGCGGACTTCCAGAGCGTCTACCGGCAGATCCGCGAAACCCTCTCCGACCGCGCGATCCCCGTCGAGGTCCCCATCGGCCAGGGCGCCGATTTCCACGGATTGTGCAACCTCTTCAGCGAGAAGGCCCACCTGTACAAGCCGGGGATGAAGGGAGAGCGCGAAGAGGGCGAGATCCCCGACGAGGTCCGCGGTGACTACGACCGCTACCGCCAGGAGCTGATCGAGACGGTCGCGGAGACCGATGACACTCTGATCGAGCGCTATCTGGAGGGCGAGCAGCTCTCACGCGAGGAGGTTCTCGCCGCGATGAAGGCGGGCATGACGTCCCGCGAGCTGTTCCCGGTCTTCTGCGGCTCGGCGTTCGAGCTTCACGGCGTGCGCTCGCTGCTCCAGAAGGTCGTGGAGCTGGTCCCCAACCCGACCGAGCGGCCGGAGATCCGCGCCACCCGCCCCGGCTCGGACGAAAAGGTGTTCATTGCCCCCAACTCCGATTCGCCGACGAGCGCGCTGATCTTCAAGACTACGACCGAGCCGCACGTCGGCGAGCTCTCGTACTTCCGCGTCTGGAGTGGCAAGGTCGCGAGCGGCGGCGATCTCGCCAACGGGACGCGCAATCACGACGAGCGGCTGGCCCATATCGGGATCATGCAGGGGAAGGACCGCACCGAGGTCCCCTATCTCATGAGTGGGGACATCGGCGTCGTCCCCAAGCTCAAAGGGACGCATACCGGCGACACTCTCTGCGCCAGAGAGCATCGCGTCATTCTTCGCGGAGTGGATTTTCCCACTCCCGTCATCTCGGTGGCCATAGAGCCCGACAAGGAAGGCGAGGAGGAGAAGATCGGCAACGCGCTGTCCAAGCTGCACGAGGAAGATCCGACGTTCGTTCACTCGTACAACCCGGAGCTCGGGCAGACGATCATCCGTGGAATGGGCGAGCTGCATCTCCAGGTCGTGCTCGAGCGCATGCAGCGGAAGTTCAACGTCAAGGCGCACATGAAGCAGCCGAAGATCGCCTACCGGGAGACGATCCGGCGGCGCGCGGAAGCACAGGGCCGGTACAAGAAGCAGACCGGTGGGCGCGGCCAGTTCGGCGATTGCTGGATCCGGCTGATTCCTCAGGCTCGAGGTGAGGGCTACACGTTCGTCAACCAGATATCGGGCGGCGCGATCCCCCAGAAGTTCATCCCCGCGGTCGACAAGGGGATTCAGGAAGCGCTCGACAAGGGGATCGTCGCAGGGTATCCGGTCGTCGACTGCAGAGTGGAGCTGTACGACGGCTCGTATCACACCGTCGACTCGAGCGAGATGGCGTTCAAGATCGCGGGCTCCATGGCCTTCCAGAACGCCAGCGAGCGCGCCGATCCGGTTCTGCTGGAGCCGATCATGGACGTCACCGTGATCACACCCGACGAATACCTGGGGGACGTCATCGGCGATCTCAACCAGCGCCGGGGGAGGATCCTGGGGATGGAACCGGCGGGGAGCGGCAAGCAGAAGATTCAGGCCCAGGTCCCGCAAGCGGAGCTGTACCGCTACTCGACGAACCTGCGCTCGCTGACCCAGGGCCGCGGCGACCACGTGCGCGCGTTCCGCGGGTACGAGGAAGTCCCCCACCACATCGCCGAGAAGATCATCGCCGAGGCGGAAGAGGAGCGGGCCGGGGCCGGGATCCGGCACTAGCCGAAATTCCCACCCGCGGCCGCCCCCGGCGGCCCCAAGCTTGCACATCGTGCCGGGCATGGAGCAGCCGCCCGAATACGAGACCTCGCCGACCCCTCCGACCGAGGACTGGAACCCCGCCCACGAAGAGGAATGGGGCGCCGCCCCGGTCACCAAGTTCCGCTGTCCTGTCCATTCGGTTCCCGAGGAGTGGCAGGTCGTTTCCCAGGACGGGCAGCGGATGATCCGCTATTCGTGTCCGGTGGCTGGCTGCGGTCACGAGTGGACGGTCAAGCGGCTCCGCGCCTGAGGACTAGCGAAACACCACGCCACGCGACGCCGGACGTCGCCCGCTCAGCTCGATTTCGCCGCCATCAGCAGCAGGCTGAACCACCCCCCGAGGAATGCGCCGATAGCGAGGGTAGTCCGTCCCCCGGCTAACTCCTCGACCTCGAACTTCTCGATCTCGTCCAGCCCGTAGGCTACCCGCTCGTCGAGAATCCGCATGCCTTTCGGGGTCGTCGTCGATCCGGCGAGGCTGTCGCCGAGAACACGCGGAAACTGGAGGACGACGGTCTCTCCGGACGCACGGATACGGATGCGGGGCAACTCGCGGGACTGCACGACTTGCTGGACCGATCCAGGCGGAGTGACCCAGCTCGTGCAAGCGACAGCGAGCGCGGCCAGGAGCGGGATCGTTCGCCATCCCCAAGGCTTCCATACGTTCACGGAAAACCGGCCGTCAATCCGACGACGAACGGCAGGAGCAAGAAGCCGGCGAACGCGACTCCGTGCGCGAGCACCTTCGATTCTGCTATCCGATCCGGTTCCCTGGTCGCCACCCATGCGATCTGATCGATGGGAATCCCGATGAGATCAGGGGGAACGGGGTAATCGCCCACATCCTCCACGCGCGAGCCGACGACGAGGCTGTCGCCCTGGACCCGCGGCGTCCGCAGTACGATCTCCTCGCCCGCTGTCGTTCCGATCACCGCCCAGCCGGGAAGCTCTTCGCGAAGCACACGCACCGGCGCCGCGCTCCGCTGAACCAGGGCGGTGCAGCCGAAAAAGGTGAAGACGAGCGCGAGCGTCGCCAACGGTTGGAGTCCTCGCGGTGCTCGGACGGCAACCTCCCTTTGGAGTCCCACTTCCCCTAGCTTATACTTCTTCGGCGATTCACGCGATCTTATCGGATGATCGACCTCGAGGGAATCCCATGTCCGGTCACAGCAAGTGGTCGACGATCAAACGCAAGAAGGGCGCGGCCGACGCCAAGCGCGGCCAGATCTTCACCAAGCTGATCAAGGAGATCACCGTCGCGGCCCGTGAAGGGGGTGGCGACCCGGAGATGAACCCGCGCCTGCGGACGGCGGTCGACAACGCCAAGGCGCAGAACATGCCCTCCGACAACATCGACAAGGCGATCAAGCGAGGCACGGGCGAGCTGGAAGGCGTGAGCTACGTGCGGGTCACGTACGAAGGGTACGGTCCAGGAGGCGTGGCCCTGTTCATCGAATGTCTGACCGACAAAGAGAACCGGACGGTGGCGGTCATCCGACACATCCTGTCCAAGCACGGCGGGAACCTCGGCAAGGACGGCTCGGTGGCGTGGATGTTCGACCCCAAGGGGCAGATCCTGATCGACGCCTCACGCCACGATCCCGAGAGCGTGATGCTGGCGGCGATCGACGCCGGAGCGGAGGACGTGATCGAGGAGGAGGGGTTCATCCGCGTGATGACGCCGTTCACCGCGTTCCAGGCCGTGCAGGACGCGCTCCAGGGGGCCGGCATCGAAGCCGAGGAGGCCGAGTTGGCGATGGTCCCCAAGAGCACGGTGGCGGTCGAAGGCTCGACGGCCGCGCAGGTGCTCAGGCTCGTGGAGGCGCTCGAGGAGGAGGACGACGTGCAAAAGGTCGCGGCCAACTTCGACATCGACGAGAAGATCCTCGCCGAGGTGGGGTAGCGCGGGCGTGCGCGTGCTCGGCGTCGACCCGGGCAGCGCGATCACCGGCTACGGGGTGATCGATTCCATGGGCGGCGTCGTCGAATGCGTCGACTGCGGAACGATCCCCGGCGGCGATGGAAGCGTCGCCGACCGGCTGGTGTCTGTATTCGACGGGCTGACCGACGTCATCGAAGCCTTCCATCCCGCCGAAGTCGTCATCGAGAACGCGTTCCTCGGAAAGAACGTCCGCACGCTGGCCGTCATGAGCCAGACGCGCGGGGTGCTGCTCCTCGCCGCGCGGAAGGCGGGCTTGCCGGTGCACGAGTACTCGCCGCGCGAGGTGAAGCAATCGGTCGTCGGCACCGGCCGGGCCTCCAAGACCCAGATCGCCTGGATGGTTTCGACCCTCCTCCACATGCCCGCCGGCCGCGTGCCGAGGGATGCCACCGACAGCCTGGCGGTGGCGCTCTGCCATCTGAATCGCGGCGCGAGGGCCGGCGCCGGAGATCGGCTGAGGCGAGGGCCGGGCGCTTCGAACGGAGCGCGGTCGTGATCGGCTCGCTCCGCGGGCGCCTGTCGCGTAAGTCCATCGACGAAGTGACGCTCGAGGTCGGAGGAATAGGCTGGCGGGTCTCGATTCCTCTGTCGACCTACGAAGCGCTGCCCGCCGAAGGGGAGGAGGCGGGGCTGGTCACGCATCTCCACGTGCGCGAGGACGAGCTGACCTTGTACGGCTTCGCGTCCGCGCGCGAGCGGCGCCTGTTCGAGACCCTGATCGGCGTGAGCGGCGTCGGCCCCCGGCTCGCGCTTCACGTCCTCTCGCGCCTGACCCCCGAGCGGTTCGTGGCGGCGATCCGGCGTCAGGACCTGGCCACGCTGACGGGGATCAGCGGCGTGGGGCGGAAGACCGCCGAGCGGCTCGTGCTGGAGCTCAAGGACAAGATCGGCGAATTCGCCGAGATCGAAGCCGAGGAGGGCGAGACGGTGCGTCTGACGACAAACGGGGAGGACGCGGTCAAGGCGCTCATCGCGCTCGGCATCGGCCGGACCGCCGCCGAGCGCGCGGTCCAGGCGTCGCTAGCCGACGCGCCCGACGCACCGGCCGCCGATCTCACGCGCCGCGCGCTGTCGTCCATCCGGGAGTAGAATGGCACGAGATGACACGGAGCGATCCGGCGTGAGCGAAACCAGGGGTTCGCGCTTCAAGTCCTCGATGCGCGGCCGGCAGGCCACGCGGCCCGAGGCCGTCGCGCCCGAGGAGGAGGCGTTCGAAGAGACGCTCCGGCCGCGGACCCTCGAGGAGTTCGCGGGGCAGGAGAAGCTCAAGCAGAACCTGAGAATCTCGATCGAGGCCGCGCGCCAGCGCGGCGAGCCCCTCGGCCACTGCCTGTTCTCGGGACCCCCCGGCCTCGGAAAGACCACGCTCGCCCACATCCTGGCCCACGAGATGGGCGGCAAGATCCGCGTGACCAGCGGCCCCGTGCTCGAGAAGCCCGGTGACCTGGCGGGACTCCTGACCGGCCTCGAGGCGGGCGACGTCCTGTTCATCGACGAGATCCATCGCCTGCGGACGGTCGTCGAGGAGTATCTCTACCCGGCGATGGAGGAATTCCAGCTCGACATCCTGATCGATTCCGGACCGGCCGCGCGCTCGGTCACGCTGCCGCTCGAGCGCTTCACGCTGGTCGGAGCGACGACCAAGCGCGGGCTCCTCACGAGCCCGCTGCGCTCCCGCTTCGAGCACGCCGGCCGGCTCGACTTCTACACGCCGGATGAGCTGGCGGCCATCGTCCGGCGCTCGGCGCGGATCCTGGGTGTCGAGATCGAAGGGGACGCCGTGGAGGTGATCGCGCGCCGCTCGCGGGGCACCGCGCGGGTCGCGAACCGGCTCCTCAAGTGGGCCCGCGACTATGCCCAGGTCAAGGGGAAGGGGCGGATCACGGGCGCCCTGGCAGGCGACGCGCTGGAGGCACTCGAAGTGGACGAGGCGGGCCTGGACGAGATGGACACGCGGATCCTGACGACCCTGATCGAGAAGTTCGGGGGCGGGCCCGTGGGCGTGGGCTCGCTCGCGGTGGCGGTCGGCGAGGACGCCGACACGCTCGAGGAGGTCCACGAGCCGTTCCTGATCCAGAGCGGATTCCTGCACCGCACGCACCGCGGCCGCGTGGCGACCGCCCGCGCCTATGCGCACCTCGGACTCGCCGGTCGCGCCCCGGAGATCGGCGGTGTGGACCAGCCGGAGCTCTTCGAAGGGTAAGCGGGGGGGTGGATTTTGGTGTGAGTGGATAGACAAGGTACGACGGGTGTGGTTAAATGAGGGTCGCCCACGGGCCTCTTGCAGGATCCCCGCCCTTCCGGGAAACCCGGAAAAGGAGTAGCGATGGAAAGCGAACTTCGGAGCGAGCCTCTGTCCTCGCAGCCGCGGTACGAGCCGCCACTGGTGGAGCGCGTCCTTACCGCCGAAGAGATCACACGCGAAGTTCACTACGCGGGCTCCATCGACCCGTCGGGTCGGGGCGATACCGGCACGTGAGGCTCTCTTTGTAGTGGGGTGGCGCGGGCCTCAGGCGATGCCCGCCGACAGCGGCTACCGAGAAGCTCCCAGCCGAGGAGGAAGGATGGAAAGAGAAGGCCAGCCGGGCCCGGAGGGGTACGAACCGCCCGGAATCGAGGAGGTCCTGAGGGCGGAGGAGCTGGAGCGCGAGGTTCACTACGCGGGTGTTCCCGTCTCCGATGGTGGTGGACCCGGATAGCGGAGGCCGCAGCGTAGACGCTCCGTCCCTGAAAAGTCGTCCAACGGTTTCGCGGAGGCAGGAATGGACAACGAAGCTCGGAACGAGCCGCAGCGAATCGAGAAGCAACCGGACTACGAAGCCCCGCGGGTCGAACGGGTGATGGGCGCCGAGGAGATCGCGCGGGAGGTTCACTACGCAGGGGTCGACGTCTCGAACGGCCAGATCGGATAGTCGCGATCTCCGTCCCTCACATAAGGAGGTTATTGTGAAGAAGGACACCAGCAGCGCGCCCGCGCCGGATGTGAAGCCCGAGTACGAACCGCCCCAGGTGGAGCGGGTCATGGACGCCGAAGAGCTGGCCCGTGAGGTCCACTACGCGGGGGATTTCATCCCCGTATCGCAGTAGTCGGAGAGAACCAGGAGATCTTCCCAATGGACCCGGACCGGTCCGCGATCGTCGATGGCCCGATCCGGAGGGTCGACGACGTCTCGTCGAGCGGCGTGCAGGACCGCGCCGTCCTCTACAGTTCGACCCAGTCCAAGGCCATCGTTCTGAACCCCACCGGAGCGGTTCTGTGGGAAGCCCTGGAGGCGCCGCGCAGACCCTCCGAGCTAGCGGATCTCCTGATTCATCGATTTCCCGACCTTTCCCTCGACCGCGCTCACGCCGACGTAGCTGCATTTCTCGACCGCCTCGTGGGCGAGAACGTCCTGCGGCGCGATTCGTGAGCACCGCGTTGCGGCCGGCGGCGAAGTTCGCCGGCGAGCACGGGACGCTCCGGTGGACCGCCGGACGCGTCGGCTTCGAGCTCTTCTCTCCGGATCCCTCCGTCATCGAACGCGCCCGGGTGGTCTTCGGGCCCTGGCTGAACGGAGTGTCCGGCACGCATCCCGTGAAGGCTCGCTTCGTCATCGAAGGCGAGGCCCTTCAGGCCGGCGGCGGATGGCGCGTCGTGATGGAAGGCAGCGATGCGGCGACCGTGGATACGCTCGATCTGGCGCTCGCCGCAGTCGAGTACCGTTCGATCGTGGAGCTGCTGGATCCGAGATCCGGCGTGGTGGCGCTTCATGCGGCGCTCCTGTCGAGGCAC
>DASSPT010000087.1:0-13208 GCA_035699465.1 Gemmatimonadota bacterium | reverse complement strand
CCACGGCGGAGACGTCCGGCCGCGTCAGAGAGGCGCCTGACGGCGGAATGGACGCGCCATCCGGCGGCGGACCCACGGCCAGGAGCGCCGCCGGCGCGATCGCGAGCGCGACCCCCCGGATTTTACCGAAGAGCGAGCGATGTGCCCTCTTGCCGATCACGCGCCTCACAGGAGCTCCAGTTGCAGATCCGAGTATCCCGCCGACTTTATCCTCCTCAAGCTCGCCAGTCCGGCCTCGAACGGCATCTCGATGACCTTCACCGCATCGGGCGCGTTCCGGAACACGTCCTCGAAGACCCGCTGCCAGTCGAGCGCGCCGTCGCCGATCGGGAGGTGGTCGTCCGAGAAGCCGTCCGTGTCGTGGAGGTGCACCTCGGCCACCGCCGGTCCGAGTTGGCTCCACCACGCGTCGATCGAAACCGCCCCGTAGATGTGGGCGTGCGCCACGTCGAGCGTGAAGGCCGCGTGCCGGGACTCGAGCTGCGCGAGGAGGTCGAGCTGAACCTGCGGCGTCGGCTCGAACATGTTCTCGAGCAGCAGCGTCATTCCCGCGTCGCCGGCCAGCTCCACGATCCGCTCCCAGATCTCGAGCGACAGTGCGAGCCAGCCCGGAAACGTCGATTCGGGAAGCAGCGGGTGGTGGCCGGTGTGGAAGTTGATCGTGCGCGCCCGGAGCGCGCCGGCCACTCCCACGGCGCGTTCCCAGCAGCGGCGCGTGTGCTTGCGGATCACGGGATCGAGACTACCCGGGTTGAGATCGAAGATCGGCGCGTGGACGGTGACCTCGATGCCGCGGGCCGCGATCTCGTCCCCGAGCTTCCGGACTGTGGTCGTGCGGTCGATCGCCAGCAACCATTCGGTGTCGTAGAGCGACAGCTCGACCCCCAAGCCCTTCTCCTCGAGCACGTCGAGGTGCCTGCCGACGTCGGCGAAGCTCGTGCTGAGCGCGAAGCGCTGGGCCACTGCCTGACCTCGCGCGGCCCGCGGCCGCGATGAAATCCAGGGAATCGGAGAGAAGATACAGGTGAGCGCCGGAATCTAGGATCCGGGCGGAAAGGGCGTCAAACGGACGTCGGTTGATCGAGCGCGTCGCGCAGCGTCCGCATCCAGCGCAAAGCCGCCGCCGGTCCGTCGCGCCCCAGTCGCTCGACGAACGCGCTCCCGACGACGACACCGTCGGCCAGCCCCCCGGCCCGCTGCGCCGCGGAGGCGTCGCCGATCCCGAAGCCGACCACGACGGGCAGGTCCGTGTTCGCGCGTATGACGGCCACCTGCTCGGCGACCCGCGCATCCGTGCCGGCTCCCGCACCGGTCGTCCCGGTGCGCGCGATCAGATAGACGAACCCCTCCGCGCCGCGAGCGAGCCGAGCCAGCCGCTCCGGCGGAGTGGTCGGCGCGGCGAGGCGGATGATGGGCAGGCCACGCCGTGCGAGCGCCGCCGCGATCGAGGGTTCCTCGTCGAACGGCAGGTCCGCGATCAGAACCGCGCCGAAGCCCGCTTCCGCGCACGCTTCGGCCACCCGCTCGGGTCCCAGCGAGGCCACCGGGTTCATGTACGTGAAGAGGACGAGCGGCGGCCGATCCCCCCCGCCTTGGAAGTACTCGGCCGCCAGGTCGAAGGCGTCCTCGATCGATGTGCCGCCGGCGATGGCCAGCTCGGAGGCGGCCGCGATCACCGGGCCGTCGGCGAGCGGATCGCTGAACGGGACCCCGAGCTCGATCGCGTCGGCGCCCGCGTCGGCGAGCCCCGCCAGGGCCTCGGCGCACCGCTCGCGGTCGGGGTAGCCCGCCGTCAGGTACGGGACTAGGAGCTTCCGCCCGCGCGCGCGAGAGTCCAGCAGTTGCCGCATGTTTCCGCGCGACGGCGCCGCGTCCCTCATCCGGCCAGGAAATAGCGAGCCGAGTCGATGCCGTAGCGCTCGGGCTCCAGCACCTTGATCACCGTGCGCGCGAAGTCCCCGTCCGGCGTCCGCTCGGCGAGGCTCACGATCGGTCCGTCGATGTGGAGGCCGTCCGAGTCGACCACGATCTTCACGCGCGGGCGGTTGATGTTGCGCGGATCGGGATCGACCGCCAGCACCACACCGATCTCCTGGGTGTCCAGGAGCGCCACGCATCCCGGCGGATAGATCCCCAGCAGGCTGACGAAGGCCTTGATCAGGATCGGGTCGTAACGCACCCCCTTCCAGCGCTCGAGGGCCTGCAGCATCTCCGCGGGTGTGATGGGGTCGGTCTTGTACACGCGCGGCGTCGTCCCCGCATCGAACGAATCGCAGATCGCGACGATCCGCGAATAGAGGGACAGCCGGCGTGGATAGCGAATCGCCGGATATCCCGACAGGTCGACGTTCAGGTGGTGCTCGAACGCGGCCAGCATCTCCCGCGCCGGCACGCGCCCTTGCGTACGCCCGGCCATGATTCTCCACACGCCGTAGGCCGGGTGATGCTGCATCGCCTCCCACTCGTCGTCGGTCAGGGCCTCGCTCTTCAGGAGCACGTCGCGCGGGACGTCGACCTTGCCCAGATCGTGGAGCAGGCCGCACATGCCTAGCTCGTAGAGCTCGAGTCGCGAGAGCCCGATCCGCTGGCCCAGCGAGACCGCGAAGATGCAGACGTTGACGCTGTGCGTGAACGTCGGCTCGTCGTAGTCGCGCAGGTTCGTGAGTCCGACGAGGAGGCTCTCGTCGTCGAACACCTGATCGACGATCGATTGCACGGCGCGGCGCACCCGCGTGAGGCGCAGCGTGTGGCCCGCGCGCAGGCTTTCCATGAGCTGGCGCGTCACGGCCACCGTGTGCCGGTACGTCTTCTCCGCTCGCCGCCGCTTGTCGGGGTCGTCCAGGAGGGTATCCGCCTCCTCTTCGCGCGGCTCGAGCACACGCGTGCCGCCCAGACCCTCGTCGACGAGCCGCTGGCGGAGACGGAACACGGGGTCGTCGTCCTCGTCTTCCAGCTCCATCCTTCCGACGACGCTGACGAACCGCGCGGCCTCCCCGACGTCCGGGGCCCCTTCCCACTCGAAGCCACCGATTCCCATCTCGCGGAAGAACCGCAGCAGGTTGGCGTGGACGCTGTAGCTCCGAAGCTCGCTGCGGATGCGAACGTCGTTCACGAGGATCAGGTCGCCGCCCACCTCGAGCCGCGCGCAGCGGTCGACGAGCTGCAGCTCCTCCAGCGTGCGCGCGAACCGCTCCGCCGCGGCCCGGAGCGTGTCGTTGCGGGCGTCGTAGAGCTGAGCGGAGCGGAGGGCGACGAACAGGTTCTGCACGAGCTCCCGTCCGAGGCCCTGGATCGGAACGGTCGCGGCGACGTGGCTCACGCCTCGGCCCTCACCGCGCCCCACGATTGGAGCACCTGCCCGGCGACGCGGGCGACGAGCGGATGGCGGTCCCCGCTGGCCTGCTCCACGACTTCTCTCGCGGCCTCCGCCCCCGTGGCGCCGAGGGCGATCAGCACGCACGCCGCCTCCTCGGGATCCCGCTTGCGGAACAGCCCCTTCCGGCGGCGGAAGCGTGAGATCAAGTCGTCCACGACCTGGTCTCCGCCCAGCGCACCGTAGGCCTCGTAGAGCAGCCGCTGCTCGGTCAGCGAGCGCTCGGCGTCCACCCTCGCCATCCGGCCCGAGACCTTCGGCAAGGCCGGCGCGTAGCGGTGGCTGACCAGGTGCCGGAGGGCGTAGAGACGGATGGACGGATCGGCGTCGTCCACCGCGCGGCTCACGAACTCCAGCGCCTGTCCACCACCGAAGCTCTTGAGAGCGAGCAGGGCTTCCCGCCTGACCTCCGGATCCCCCGACGAAAGGGCCTTGCCCAGCGCATCGAGGAACCGGCTGTCGCCGGTCATCCCGACGATGAACGCGGCAGCGCCCGCCACCTGCGGGTCGTCTCCGGTGAGCGCCTGGCGCAGCCCTGGCGGATCCGTCGAGGCGATCTCGACGAAGGCTGCCCCCATGGCGGGAAACTGGCAGATCCGCTTTATCTCCGGCAGGCCGGCGAGGAGCGCTCGCAACTGGCCTCCGCCGAACGCGCGCACGAAGCGACCGGCCTCGGCTTCGTCGAGCTCGCCCGCCAGCAGGCGCGCTCCGAGGCGGTTCAGGTTCGACTCGCTGAGCGCGCTGTCCTTCATGCGCGCGAAGGCGGCGCGCGCTTCCTCCGTCGCGGCAGGGCTCGCGAGGTAGGGCTGAAAGATCTCCTCCAGCTCGATCACGCGGCGGAAGATCTGATCGCGCATGTACTCGGCATGGATCTCCTCGATCATCTCCAGCGCCGGCGACAGATCGTCCACGATCGGCTCCATGAGGAGCTCGCGGACGCACGTCAGCACCTCGGAGAACAGGGCACGCCCTTTCTCGTCCTCGAGCCCTCCCTGGAGCTCGGCCATGTCTTCGTCGTCGAGGAAGTACAGCGTGGGGTCGGCCAGCAGCACGGTCGGCGGGCGGGACAGCGCCGTCAGATCCTCCTCCGTGAGCGAGACCTGCAGCGCCTCGCGCTCGCTCTCGCTGAGCCGTTTCTCGGCCGGCGGCTCCCACTCCTCGTCGGAGAGCGTCTCGACGAACAGATACCGGACGTGAACGAAGCGCTTCTCCCACAACCGGGCGACGAGATCGAACTCGTCGTCGGCCCGCTGCTGCGATGCCATCCAGACCTCGTCCAGGAACCCGCCCAGCTCCTCCGCGGAGAGCCCGTCGTGGAAGACGATCTGCCGCAGTCCCTCGCGGAACAGGACGTTGGCCAGCGACTCCGGACCCGGCGCGTGCTCGTAGACCGCTTCCCCGCCGGCGAGCAGGGACGTCTCGCGGATCTCCAGCTCGACGCTGGACTCCTCCTTCAGGAGGGACGCGATGCGCCGTGCGGCCACGGACTCGACTTCGATCCGCTGCGGGTGCCGGGGCCCATAGAGACGGCGCACCTTGAACACGCGGACGAGCTCCTGCACGAGCTCGGTGGCGGCCGCGGCGGTGGTCTGGGGATCCGAGACGCTCACCGTGCTTCGGAGGCGCCTTCCAGCGCGGCCACGGACTGCACGTCCTTGTCTCCCCGTCCGGACAGGCAGACGATCGTCCGCGCCCCCTCGGGAAGGAATCGTGGGCGGCGCAGGAGCGCCGCGATCGCATGCGCGCTCTCCACCGCCGGGATGATGCCCTCGAGCTCGCTCGTGCGATGGAACGCGTCGAGCGCTTCGGCGTCGTCCACGGCCAGATAGGTCACGCGGCCGCTGTCCCTCAGCGCCGAGTGCTCGGGGCCCACGCCGGGATAATCCAGGCCCGCGGCGATCGAGTGCGCTCCCGTCACCTGGCCGTGGTCGTCCTGGAGCAGGTAGCTGCGGGCGCCGTGCAGGACCCCGGGCCGGCCTCGGGAGAGCGTGGCCGCATGCCGGCGATCGAGCCCCTCGCCCGCCGCCTCGACTCCGTACAGCTCGACGGGATCATCGAGAAAGGAATGGAACAGCCCGATCGCGTTCGAGCCTCCCCCGACGCACGCGATCGCGGCGTCCGGAAGCGTCTTCCACCGCTCCATCGACTGCGCCCGTGCCTCGCGGCCGATCACGGACTGCAGCTCGCGGACGATCGTGGGATACGGGTGGGGTCCCACGACCGAGCCGATCACGTAGTGGGTCGTCTCCACACGGGTCACCCAGTCGCGGATCGCCTCGTTGGTGGCGTCCTTGAGCGTTCGGGTTCCGGAGTCGACCTCCACGACCTCCGCCCCCAGCAGCCGCATCCTGTACACGTTGAGCGCCTGCCTCCGCGTGTCCTCCGTGCCCATGAAGACCACGCACTCCAGCCCGAAGCGCGCGCACGCCGTCGCCGTCGCCACGCCGTGCTGGCCGGCACCCGTCTCGGCGATGATCCGCCGCTTGCCCATCCGCAAAGCGAGAAGGATCTGCCCCAGCGTATTGTTGATCTTGTGCGCGCCGGTGTGGTTGAGGTCTTCGCGCTTGAGCCAGATGTCCACTCCCGCTTCGGCCGAGAGCCTAGGAGCGTGTGTCAGCGGGGAGGGCCGCCCGACGTAATCGGCGAGCAGCGCGTCGAGCTCGGCGTGAAACTCCGGATCGGACCACGCCTCGGCCCACGCGCGCTCGAGCTCGTCCAGCGCGGACACGAGGGTCTCGGGCACGTAGCGGCCGCCGAACGCGCCGAAGTACCCCGGTCGGCCGCTCGCCGGGGCCATCGCGCTCATGGCGCCGCCGACCCGGCGATCTGGGCCCGGCGGGCGTTCCTGGCGCGCCGCACGAACTCCGTCACGAGGCGCGGGTCCTTCACCCCCGGACTCGTCTCGAGCCGACTGCTCGCGTCGACGCCGTCGGGCCGCGCCTCTTCGATCGCCCGCCCCACGTTCTCCGGGCTGAGCCCCCCCGCCAGGATGAGCGGCACGATCCGCCGCGAGGCGGGGAAGCGCTCTCCGACGGCCGCCCAGTCGAGGGCGCGTCCGGAGCCGCCGTCACCCGCGTCGAGGAGGAGGGCGTCGACGGCGGTCTCGTAGCCGGCTTCCGCGTCTTTCTCGCCGGAGATCGCCTTCCACACCGGGATCCCGGCCAGCTCCCGAACCGCGCGACACTCGGCCGGCGATTCCCTCCCGTGGAGCTGGATCGCTGCCAGCCCGAGCGCGCGGGCGGTCCGGGCCACCTCCTGGGGCGATGCGTGGGCGAACACGCCGACCCACGCGGCCGGCGCCGCGCGGGTCAACGCTGCCGCGCGCTCCTCCGAGACGCGACGCGGCGACGGGCAGAAGATCAGCCCCAGGTGATCGACACCCGCTTCGAAGGCCGAACGCGCTGCCTCCTCCGAAGTGATGCCGCAGATCTTGATCCGGAAGGAGAAGGACACGTCGAGAAAAGTACAAGGTTTCGGGACTTCCGCCGCGTCCCGGCGCGGTCACGGGGAGCCTTCCGGGGGCCTGCCGGCGGCCACCAACCGCTCGAGCGCGCTCCCCGGATCCACCGCGCGCGAGAGATGCTCGCCGACCAGGACCGCGTCGGCTCCGGCGTCGAGTGCGCGCCGCACTCCTTCCTCGCCCGCGATGCCACTCTCCGCGACGATCACCGCATCGGGCGCCTCGCGACGCAGCCAGGCGACGGTGGACAGAGCCGAGTCCACGTCGACCTCGAGGGACGAAAGGTCGCGTGCGTTGACGCCGATGACGGCGACGCCGGCATCGACCGCGGCCTCGGCCTCCGCTCTGTCGTGGACCTCCAGCAGGAGCCCCAGATCGGCGGCCGCGCTCTCCACGACCAGCGCTTCGAGCTCCGCGGGGCCGAGCGCGGCGACGATCAGGAGCGCCGCGTCCGCCCCCGCTGCGCGACTCTCCCAGATCTGCCACCGATCGACGAGGAAGTCCTTGCGGACCACCGGGACCGACACCGCCGCGGCGACGGCTTCGAGATCCGCGAGCCGCCCGTCGAACTCCGCGTCGGTGAGCACGCTGAGCGCCGCGGCTCCCCGCTCTTCGTAGAGGCGGGCGCGGGCCGGCGCATCGATGCCGGCGTCGAGGATCCCTGCGCTCGGGCTGCCCCGCTTCACCTCGGCGATCACCGACACACCTGCTCCCCGGAGAGCGTCCGACAGCGACCGGGCCGCCGATCGGGCGGATACCAGCCGCTCGAGCTCCGCCCGCGGCCGGTTACGCCGGGCGAGATCCACCTCGGCGCGCTTCCGCGCCAGCGCACCCGCGAGGAAACCCGAGGGGGGGTTGACTTTCGGCCTTTGTTCGGTCAATGTTGAACGTCCACCGGATGGCGCCGCGTGCGGCCGGCGCACGCCGAGCAGTCCACGAGGAGAGCGGAGAGATGAAGCTAACCAGGCGGCAGCGCGAAATCTACGACTACCTCGCCGAGTTCATCGAAGACAACGGCTATGCGCCGAGCCTCGAGGAGATCGCGGCCCGCTTCGGGCTCAGCTCGGTGGCGACCGTGCACGAGCATCTCGAGAACCTGGCGGAAAAGGGAGCGCTCCGACGCGACCCGCACAGGAGCCGGGCGATCGAGCTGACCGACGGGAGCGGCCGCTCGCGCGAGTCTGCGGTTCTCCTCCCCCTTCTCGGCCGCGTCGCGGCCGGGCAGCCGCTCGAGGCGCTCCCCGACGACGAGACGCTCGCGGTTCCGGAGTCGATGCTGGGCCGCGGGGAGACGTTCGTCCTGCGCGTGGCCGGCGACTCGATGATCGACGAGCACATCGAGGACGGCGACTACGTCATCGTCGAGCGCCGCGACACGGCACGGAGCGGCGAGCGGGTGGTCGCGCTCATCGACGGCGAGAACGCGACCCTGAAGACGTTCTTTCGCGAGACCGATGGGCGCATCCGGCTGCAACCCGCCAACGAGCGGCTGACGCCGCTCTACTACGACGCCGCCCGGGTCCGGATTCAGGGTGTCGCGATCGGGGTTCTGCGGAAGTACCGCTAGCCCCTCGCGAGCCGCGCGGTCAGCTCCACGAGGCGGTCCAGGAGCTCCGCCGCTTGCCCGGACGCGATCGTCGCGCGCGCGCGGTCGACCCCCGCGCGCAGGCTTCGCGCCCCTCCGCCGATCCAGATTCCCGCGCCCGCGTTGGCCGCCACCACCGCCCGCTGGGCCTCGCTCCCTCTCCCCTCGAGCACCTCGCGGAGGATGGCCGCGTTCTCCTTCGCGTCGCCGCCCGCGATCTCGCGGCTCTCGAACGTCCGCAAGCCGAGATCGGCGGGCTCGATCACCGACTCCTCCAGCTCCCCCCCGTGGACGTACGCGATCCGCGTCGGTCCGCAGACGGATATCTCGTCCAGACCCTCCATGCCGTGAACCACGACCGCTGCCTCGGCGCCGAGCTCACGAAGCACGCCCGCGATCCGTCCGACGGCTCCCGCGGCAGGGACGCCGATCAGCTGCCGCCGCGCTCCGGCCGGATTCGTGAGCGGACCGAGCAGGTTGAAGATCGTCCGGATCCCGATCTCGCGACGCGCCTCGGCGGCATGTCGCATGGCCGGGTGGAAGCGGGGCGCGTACAGGAATCCGATACCGAGCTCGTCGATCGAGCGCCCCACGCTCGCGGGATCGAGATCGATCGCCACGCCGAGGGCCTCGAGCACGTCGGCCGAACCGCAACGGGACGATGCCGCGCGGTTGCCGTGCTTGGCGACCGCGACACCGGCCGCGGCCACGACGAGCGCGGCGCCCGTGGAGACGTTGATGCTTCCCGAGTGGTCGCCGCCGGTCCCGCAGGTGTCCACCAGGGGTTCCCGGATCGTGGGCACGCGCGTCACCCGCGCCCGCATCACGCGCGCCGCTCCCGCGATCTCCGTGGACGTCTCGCCTTTGGCGGCGAGAGCTGCGAGAAGGGCGCCGATCATGGACGACCCGACGTCCCCGTCCATGATCCGCGCGAACAGCGCCTCGGACTCGGCCGCGTGGAGATCGACGCCTGCGACGATCGCCCGGAGGCTCGCCTGCGGGTCGCCCGCGCGGAGCCCTGGATCCCGCTTCACGGGCACGCCGCCCGGTGGCGCCGCGCGAGCCGATCGAGCCGCGCGGGGGGTCCGAACCGGTCGATCGCGGTGGGGTACACGTGGAAGGTGTGAGGGGCGACGGGCTCCATGGGACGGCCGGCCAACGTAGCCGGTGGGAACGGGCTCCAGCAAACGTGACCGCGGACCGATTCCCCGCGAGATTGCATGCGTGTGCGGGCCCGAGCCGTCCTCCAGTACGATGGAACCTCGTTTCGCGGCTGGCAGCGCCAGGCGGACGCGAGCACCGTCCAGGCTGCGTGCGAGGAGGCCCTGGAGCGGATCGTCGGAAAGACCGCCGTGGTCGCGGCCGGACGCACCGACACGGGCGTTCACGCCCGGGGTCAGGTCGTCCACTTCGACCACGGCGGCGGCATGTCCGCGCGAGAGCTCAGGCGCGCGTGGAACGCGCACCTGCCGGGCGCGATCTGGGTGGCGCGGTTGGAGCGCTGCCGGCCCGACTTCCACGCCCGCCACGACGCCGTCGCCAGGACGTACCGCTATCAGCTGGCGATCGGCGCGATGGCGGAATCCCCGTTCGTGCGCCGGTACGCCTGGCCGATCCGGCGGCCGCTCGACTGGGACGCGATGAGCCGGGTTACGGAGGGTCTAGTGGGGCGTCATGACTTCCGGCGCTTCGCCAAGGGATCGGGCGATCACGCGACGGCCGGCCAAAAGGACCCGGGGCGGTGCGCGGTCCGCACGGCGCGCTGGCTCCGTTGGCGGCATGGGCGCGCGCTCGAGATCACCGCCGACCGGTTCCTGCGGCACATGGTTCGGGCGCTCGCGGGTTCGGTCGTGGCCGTCGGGCTGGGCCGGATCGACGCCGATGAGGTCCACGCCGCGCTCTCGCCCGGCGGGTCCCGTCCGCGCGCGACCTACGCTCCGCCCCAAGGTCTCTTTCTCTGGGAGGTCGAGTATTAGGATCCGCAAAGACATCCTGATCGTGGCCGCGATCGCGTCGTCGGGAGTCGGGGCCGCGTGGTGGGCATTCGCTCGGCCGACCGTGCCGACCGCCGCGCTCTCCGCCGCGCTCGCGCAGGCCACGTCGGAGTCGATCGACATCTCGCGCAGGAACGCGATCGTGACCGCGGCGCAGGAGATCGGACCGGCGGTCGTGTCGGTCAACGTCGTCGCCACCCAGGTCGTTCGGGAACGGTCGTTCTTCGACGACCCTTTCATGGACCCGTTCTTCCGCGGCCTGTTCCCGCCGCGCGAGCGGCTGCGGCAGGTCCAGGGTCTGGGCTCGGGCTTCATCGTATCTCCGGACGGCTACATCCTCACGAACCAGCACGTCGTGGCCGGTGCCACCGAGATCGTCGTGACCCTCATGGACGGCCGTCAGCTCCCGGCCGATCTGATCCAGGCCGACGAGCTCACCGACCTCGCCGTGCTCAAGGTCGAGGCCGCGGACCTCCCCACGGCGCCGCTCGGCAACTCGGACGACATCCTCATCGGCGAATGGGCGATCGCGATCGGCAACCCGTTCGGCTACCTGCTGGCCGATCGGAATCCCTCCGTCACCGTGGGGGTCGTCAGCGCGATCGGGCGGGACGTGCGCCCCGAGCCGGGCGAGGGCCGCACACAGGTGTGGTCGGGGATGATTCAGACCGACGCCGCCATCAACCCCGGCAATTCCGGCGGCCCGCTCGTCAACGCGGCCGGCGAAGTGATCGGGGTCAACGCGTTCATCTTCTCCGGGGGCAGCGGCGGCTCCATCGGTCTCGGCTTCGCGATCCCGATCAACCGTGCGCGGCGCGTGCTGCGGGACATCGTGCAGTACGGAACGATTCGGCGGCCATGGCTGGGCCTGCACCTGGCCCCGATACCCAGCGACGACGGCCGCGTCCCCGCGGGCGCCCGCGTGGTGGGAGTCGACCCGGGAAGCCCCGGGGAACGGGCGGGGATCCAGCCGGGGGACGTGGTCATCGAGGCGGGCGGCCGTAGCCTGCAATCGCCCATCGATTGGGAAGGCAGGCTGCTCGATCTGCCGAGCGGGACGGACCTGACGGTGGTCCTCGAGCGGGAAGGCGATCGGTTCGAGCGCACGTTGACTCCCGAGGACGATCCGCTTCGGCGGGCGTCCCGTATCGAAACGCCGTTCGGCGCCAGCATGGTGCTGCTGACCCCGACCCTGGCCTCTCACCTCGGTATCACGTCGCAGACCGGCCTCTACCTCGAGGCCGTGGACGCCGATTCGGGGTTCCGGCGCCTGGGCCTGAGGGAGGGCGATGTCCTCGTATCGCTCGGATCGACGCGGCTCGACGGAGCCGACGACGCCCAGGCGCTGATCGATTTCCTGCGCTCCGGACAGCGCGGCACCCTGTTCGTGGAGCGCGACGGCCAGATGGGCCGCGTAGACATCCGCTGAGGCAACCATGTTCCCGCACAACGAGGAGCCTATGACGACGAGATCGACGCGCGCGATCACAGACCTGGAGCTGCCCCTTCCCCACGTCAGCCGCGGGAAGGTCCGCGAGATGTTCGCCCTCGGAGACGACCTGCTGCTGGTGGCGACCGATCGCCTCTCGGCGTTCGACATCGTCTTCCCCCAGGGGATCCCCGACAAGGGACGCGTGCTGACCGGGCTGTCCGACTTCTGGCTGGAGCGACTCGACGCGGCCGGGCCCCATCACCGGATCTCCTCCGACGTCGACGAGATCGTCGCGGCGGCGCCGGCGCTGGCTCCCCACCGGTCCGACCTGGACGGCCGGGCGATGCTGTGCGTCCGGGCGCGCGTGATCCCGATCGAATGCGTCGTGCGCGGCTACCTCGAGGGCTCGGGCTGGCGCGAGTACCGCGAGACCGGCGCCGTCACCGGGATCGAGCTACCGCCGGGACTGAGGCGCGGTGACCGGCTGCCGGAGCCGATCTTCACGCCCGCCACGAAGTCGAGCGAGGGGCACGACGTGAACATCTCCTACGCCGAGCTCGAGGATCGAGTGGGCCGCGAGCTGGCCGCACGACTCCGGGACCGGGCGCTGGCGATATACGCGGAAGGGAGCGAGCACGCGAGGGAGCGCGGCCTCATTCTCGCCGATACGAAATTCGAGTTCGGCTGGGGAGCCGCCGAAGAGCTCCTCCTGATCGACGAGGTGCTGACCCCCGACTCCTCCCGCTTCTGGGACGCCGGGGAGTGGAGGCCGGGCGGAGCGCAGGTCTCGTTCGACAAGCAGCCGGTCCGCGACTTCCTGGAAGCCGAGCGCGAAGCCGGGCGCTGGAACGGCGAGCCCCCTCTCCCCTCTCTGGCGGAGAGCGCGATCGAAGCCACATCCGAGCGTTACCGCGAGGCGTACTTCCGGATCGTCGGGCAGCCCCTGCCGGAGGCGGGATGACGGCCCGCGTCGAGGTCTTCGTCCAGCTCAAGAACGGCATGCTCGACCCGCAGGGCAAGACGCTCGAGCACGCCCTCGGGGCCCTGGGATACTCGGGGGTCGAGGACGTGCGCGTCGGCAAGTGGATCACGTTCGCCGTGAAGGGCGACACCCGCGAGGAGATCGGCGAGAAGGTCGACGAGATGTGCCGCCGCCTGCTCGCGAACACCGTGATCGAGCGCTATACCTACGAGCTCTCGGAGGACGGTCGATGAGCGGCGTGCCGATCGGAATCGTACGCTTCCCCGGGACGAACTGCGACCAGGACGTCTTCGACGCGGTCGCCGCGATCGACGGCGCGCGTCCGGTGTGGCTCTGGCACAAGGAGACCGCGCTGGGGGGCGTCCGGGGGATCGTGCTCGCC
>DASSPT010000086.1:0-4480 GCA_035699465.1 Gemmatimonadota bacterium | reverse complement strand
GGAGCGACAGCCGGACGGCTGGCGCGCGCGTGCCTGGAAGCGGGCGCCCCGCGAAGCCTTCGAACCGCCGGCCGCCACGATGGATCCCGCGCTTCCCGCCGCGCTCGCCGCTCCGGAGACGGATCCGGACGCGATCCGCGCGCACGAGGCGAGTCTGGCCGAGACCGAGAGCGCGTTCTCGCGGGACGCCCAGTCGATCGGGCTCGAGGCCGCGTTCGCGCGCTACGGCAGCGCCGACGCCGTCAACATGGGCCCCCGGAGCGGACCCTACGTGGTCGGCGCCGAGGCGATCGGGCGCATGGTCGGCGAGGGCGAGCCGGCGGGGGGCAGTTCCGTTTCGTGGGCGCCCGACGAAGCGGTCATCGTGGCCTCGAGCGGCGACCTCGGGATCACGTTTGGCCGCATCCGCTCGAACGATCCCGCGTCCGATTCTCCGCCCTTCCCGTTCTTCACGATCTGGCGCCGCGCCTCTCCTGACGCGCCCTGGCGTTACGTAGCGGAATAGAGCCTGCCACAGCTCGATCCGCAGGCCGTCAGAACGCGAACAGCAGCATCCGCCCGTTCCGTTCTATCATCGACCCAGGTCCCCGAGGGTGGGGACGCAAGCCGACGACAGGAGGAGTACCATGCCGAGAGGCGATAAATCTTCCTACACGGACAAGCAGAAGCGGCAGGCCGAGCACATCGAGGAGAGCTACAAGGAGAAGGGCGTCTCCGAGAACGAGGCGGAAGAGCGGGCCTGGCGCACGGTGAACAAACAGTCGGGCGGTGGCAAGAAGAGCGGAAGCGGCCGGAAGAACTAGCGCAGATCATCGATGCGCCTGGCTCTCCGATTCCTGGCACTCGGGTTTCGGCCCGCGCGGGCGGAGCGACAGAGCATCAGCGCGAGGCCCTCAAGCGGTCGTACGCCTCGCCCACCCACGGGTGCTCGCGCGGCCCCGGCGAGGGCTTACCGCCGGTCGCGATCCCCCAGCGCTCGATCCATGACGGACCGCCGCGTCCGACGAAGGGATCCTCCCGCGCGTACACCGGATCCTCCATCGCCTCCGCCAACTCGACGAACCGATATCCGCGCGCGCGGACGCGCGCCAGCAGCGGCTCCAGCAAATCCGCGTTGAGCAGGTTGGCGTGGAGGAGGAGCACGTGCGGCACCTCCCTCCCCACGACTTCTCGGGTGCGCGTCTCGAAGTACGCGAACGCGTCGTCGATGTGGTCGAAGTACGCCTCGGCGACGCGCCCGGCCAGCGCGCTGTCCCCCCGTGCGAGGGCCGCCTGGTAGACGTAGGCGTAGACCCACTCCTGGTTGTCGACGGTCACCGGGGCCACTCGCCAGCCGTTCTCCGCCAGATGCGCGGTGAGGCCCGCCTTCTTCGCCGGCGTATCGCCCGCGTGGAGGAAGGGATGGCGGAACCAGACGAGCCGCCTGCCGCGCAGCCGCAGCAGCGAGTCGACCGGCGCAGCCCCACGGTCCACGTCCTCCAGATACGCCGCCAGCGGGGTCCACTCGAGGTCTGGGTGCGACCACGTGTGGTTGCCGAGGTCGTGCCCGGCATCGAGCCAGGCCTCCAGCACCTCGTCGCGAACGCCCGCGGGGGGCTCGCCGCACGTGCGGCTCGCGTTGACGAATCCCGCGGCCGGAGCGTCCGCCGCCGCCAGGGTCTCCAGGATCTTCCCGCTGATCTCACGGGCGACGGCCGCGCCGCAGGCTCCGCCCGACATGGGGAGGTCGTCGAACGTCAACGCGACGGCGCGCCCCGTGCCGGCGTGCGTCTCTGCGGGAGCTTCCGGGGCCTGCGGGCGGGCGGTGCCGAGGGCCTCGACGATGCCGAAGGCCGCGATGACGACGCCCGCCGCCAGCCCCCCGATTGCGAAGCGCGTCAGGTGCCCGCGTTCGCCAGCACGACTTGGAACGGGGCCTGTCCGTGCAGCTGGACCACGGTCTGCCCGGTCGCCCCGCCGTAGTGGTCCTCGTTCGCCGGGAAGTAGAGGAACGAGCCGGGCGCGTATTCCTCGAGCGCGTCCGGGTTCTCGTCGGTCCCGTTCGCGATCAGGAACGTTCCAGTGAGAACAGTCAGGTGCTCCGCCTTGGGATGGTGGTGCGCCGGGAAGCGGTAGCCGTCGGGAAGAAGCAGCCGGACGGTGTAGTCGCCCGACGCGGCCGTCGGGTCGCCGTGTACGACGGCCAGCTGGACGCCCGGGTCGAAACCGGGGATCTCGAAGGGCGTGAAGCCGATGGCGTCGTTGACGGTGAAGGCATGCGGTCCGGCCTCGTCCGCCGCCGGAGCGGCTTCCTGCCCCAGGGCGACCGCAGGAACGGCGATCGTGAGAAATGCCAGCGTCTGGAAGAGTCGCATATGTCCTCCGTAGGAAAGCGTTGGGCCCCTCGTCGTGATAGCGCGCCCCCGTCCGGATGTCAACCGGGAACGCCCCTCGGAACTCGGAGGCGCACGATCATTTCCGCGCGCGCATCACCTTCCGATCAGGATCAGTGCTCCGGCGGCCAGGGCGAGCGCGGCGAGGAGGGTGCCGAGCCCTTCGGAGGCCAGGTTGAGTAGCGGGATCAGGCCGGTCAGGATCAGCCACACGCCCAGCAGCAGCATGCCCAGGTTCCGTGTCGATCGTGGCACGTCTAGTCCTCCCGTTTGGGTTTGAGGTCGAGGTCCTGGAAGTCGTAGCTGAAGTCGACCGTGGGAGAGGCGGGCTCCATTCGGACCCGCTCGACCTCGCCATCGGGCTCGAGCTGGAAGGTGACGAACGCATCGGCGCGGAGGGAACGGTGGCGCCAGCGGACGAGGAACGTGTCGTACTGCCAGTGCTCGAGATCGCCGACCATGAGCGGAGTGCGGGAGAACCGCATGACGAGGCCGTCGCCTTCCAGCGAGATCCCGACGTCGCCGTACCAGGGGTCCTCGTAGACCCCGGCGTACCTCTCGATCGGCAGCGACGGGCCGGCCGTCGAGTCCCTGGCCGCGGCGGCCTCGCTCACCGTGGCGGCGTTCACGGAATCCATGCGGGCGACCAGCGCCTGCCAGCCGCCGAGCCAGTCGTAGGGCGGATCGACCCCGAGGTAGTGGTCGAGGACGTGGAAGGTAATGGCGTCGAACGCGGCGCCCGATTCCTGATTCGTGAGGACCGCCACCCCGACACCCTCCTCGGGGATCATGGCCACGCGCGAGACGAAGCCGGGAAGTCCGCCCGTGTGCCGCACCATCTTCCGCCCGCGGTAGTCCCCGACGAAGAAGCCGAGCGCGTAGCCGTTGAAGTTCGCCGCGAGCGGGGCCAGCTCCGGCGGCGGCGGGAGGGGCTCGAGCGGGGTGACCAGCGTCCAGAGCTCGCGGCTGGTGGCCTCCGAGAACAGCGAGTCGCCGTCCGCCAGCTTGCCGCGGCCGAGCTGCACGTCGAGCCAGCGAGCCATGTCGGCCGCGCTCGACATGATGCCCCCCGCGGGCCCGATCGATCGGGTCGTGTCGGGCGGCACCTCCCGTACCACTCCGTCGACCCGCGCGTGCGTGTACGCGACGTTGTTGTCCGGCGCCGCGGCGACGAGGCTCGCGCGGCTATCGCCCATGCCGAGGGGTTGCAGGATCCGCGTCTCGACGAAGGCATCCCAGGCCATCCCGCTCGCGGCCTCGATCACCTCGCCCGCCACCATGTAGAGCACGTTGTCGTAGTTGTAGGTCGCGCGGAAGCTGTTCTCGATCGGCACGTACCGCAGCCGTCGGACGATCTCGTCCCGGTCGTACGTCGTGCCCGGCCAGAACAGGAGGTCGCCGGCCCCGAGGCCCAGGCCGCTCCGGTGCACCAGGAGGTCGCGGATCGTGAGCTCCGCGGTCACGTAGGGATCGGACATCCGGAACGACGGCAGGACGTCGATCACCGGCTGGTCCCACTCGAGCTTGCCCTCTTCTACGAGGATCCCGATCGCGGTGGCGGTGAACGCCTTGGTGTTGGAGGCGATCCCGAACAGCGTGTGGGCGTCCACCGGCGTCGGCTCGCCGAGGCGGCGGACTCCGTACCCCTCCGCGAGAACCACCTCGCCGTCCTTGACGATCGCGAGCGCGAGCCCCGGCACCTCGAATGTCTCCATGACCTCCCGGATGTACTCGTCGAGGCCGGGCGGCGGGGCCGTCTGGGAGGAAGCGCGAGCCGCGAGACCCAGCGTCGCAAGGAGCAGGGCGACGGGAATCGATCGCAGGGGACGTCCGGGGTGCAGCGCCATCGTCGGGTCTCTCCGATCAGGGGTCCGCAGAAGATAGTACGATAGGCGTCGCACCCGGCGGACTCAACGCCGACCCGGTTTCGGGAGTTTCCCCGGCGTGAGGATCCTCGGCGCCGCCTCGTGCCTCGTGCTCGCCCTCTCCGCGATGGCTTGTGGAGGCGGGGGCGGGCCGGCGGCCCCGATCGAGAACCCGCTCGTGACGGGGCCCGGCGACTACGAGCTCCGGCTCGCTTCGTCGGGCGGTACGTGCGGCTATTCGAT
>DASSPT010000085.1:0-23482 GCA_035699465.1 Gemmatimonadota bacterium | reverse complement strand
CGCGGCCCGCCGTGCGCTCGCTGAGCGCGCCACGCGCCCCATACGGTGGTTCGAGCGCGGAGCCGCGGCGGCGATCGCGATCACGCTCGCCGGCGTCCTGTGGTCCCACGCGATCCCGACCGCGGGGGCCGCCTTGGACCGGCTGTCCGATCCGACCACGTTCGGCGCCCTGGCGGCGGGCCTGCTCGCGCTCGCCGCGCTGGCGGCGCGGGGCGCGATCCGGGCGCGATGAAGTCGTTCGCGCGACCGGTCCTGCCGTCGTTCGCGATCGCGGCGCTGCTGGTCGCCGGCTGCCAGGTCAGCGCCGAAGAGGGGCTCCCGCCCCCCCGGCCGACTGCCACCGAGCCGGCCCCTCCGGCATCGCCGTTCGAGGGCGAGGATCTCACCGGCGAAGCGATCTTCGCGTGGCTGAACGGCGAGCGGTACCGCGAGACCTGGGAGCTGTTCCCCGGTACGGCCCCGTTGCACGAGGGCACCGAGGGCCACGGGTCGCTCCTCACCACGTACGCCAATCCGGTTGGTATGGAGGCGCTCGAGCGCGGCGCGACTTCGATGCCTCCCCGAGCGGTCATCGCCGTGGAGGACTACCTGGCCGACAGCACGCTCTCGACGATCAGCGTCATGCTTCGGGTCGAAGATCCCGATCCCGAGTCCGGGGTTTGGCGCTTCACGCGGTTCGAGGCTGCGGGAGAGGTCGTAGCCGGGCTCGCAGACTCGTGTCGCAGCTGCCACGTCCTCGAGCCGGACCTCTTGTTCGGTTGGGAGCTCGGCACCCCGCTGCCGATCGACAGCACGGGAGCGACGTCGGGCGCGAGCGGCGCCCCCTGAAGGGCGCCATCGGCAACTCGCGGCTCAGCGGTTCAGCTCGCGGCGCTTCCGGTTGTGCTCGGCGAATGTCTGGCTGAAGGTGTGCCGTCCGCCCTCGCCGGTCGCGAAGAAGAACAGCCAGGGAACCGAGTCCGGGTACAGCGTGGCCTCGAGGCTGGCGCGTCCCGGGCTCGCGATCGGGCCCGGAGGCAGCCCCGGGTAGAGGTACGTGTTGTACGGCGAGTCGATCTCGAGGTCGCGATAGAGGACGCGCTGTCGGTGGGCTCCGAGAGCGAACTGGACGGTCGGATCGGCCTCGAGCTTCATGCCGATCCGCAACCGATTCCAGTAGACCCCCGCGATCACCGGCCGCTCCTCCTTGACGCGCGCCTCCTCTTCCACGATCGAGGCCAGCGTGACGATTTCCCGGACGGATCGGCCGAGCTCCTCGGCGCGTTCCCGCCACTCCTCGCCGAACGTGCGCTGGAATTCGCCGACCATGAGGCGCACCAGCTGGCGCGCGTCGGTCTTCGGGTCGACGAGGTACGTTTCCGGGAACAGATAGCCCTCGAGGGTAGCCGCGTCGATGCCGAGCGAGTCGGCGAGCAGCGAATCCGTGGCCGCCGCGACGAAGGCCGCCGAATCGATCCCCAGCTGTCGCGCCGCGACGCCGGCCTGCTGCTCGAGCCGGAGGCCCTCCGGGATCGTGACCGACGCGAGCAGGGTCCGGCCGCCGAGCACCATCTCGATCACGGCGGAAAGGGCGATTCCCGGGGGAAAGTCGTAGGTGCCTGCCTGGATCGATCCCGCATTACCGCTCGCCCGCACCCAGATCTCGAAGAGCCGCGCGCTCCGAATGACGCCTGCTTCCTCGAGTCGCGCGGCGAGCGCGCGCACCGGAGTCCCGGCCGTCACCTCGATACGCGCCGGCTCCGCGCGTTCAGGCGGGCGGCTGGCCAGCCAGATCCAGGCCCCGGCGATGAGCGTGAGCGCGAGGATCGCAACGATCGCGATGCGCGTGAGACTCCTCAACGCGAGGGCCCCGAATCGCGCTGCGACTCCCGGAACCGGAGGTATTGCTCGAGCATGAGGACCGCGCTCAGCTGATCGAGCTTCCCCCGCATCTCCTTCTCGGAATACCCCAACTCCTCGAGGCGGCGTTTGGCCGCCTCGGTGGTCAGCCGCTCATCCCACTCGTCGACGGGAACGTCGACGGTCAGATGGAGCCTGTCGCGGAAGGCGAGCACGCGCTCCGCGGCCAGCCCGATCGACCCGTCGAGGGAGTAGGGCACTCCGACGAGTATCCGCTCCACTTCGCGTTCCGCGACCAGGGTCGCGATCGCGGCGGTCAGGCCGCCCTCCTTGAGGGCTCGGCGATCGAGGGTCGGAAGACCGCTGACGAAGCTCGTCTCGGGATCGGAGATCGCCAGGCCGACCCTGCGCTCACCGTAGTCGATCGCCAGCACTCGCTCGGCCATGTCGCCATGGGAGGGAGAGAGGGAGGCGGAGCTAATCTCCGCTCATCGATGCGAGGAACTCGGCGTTCGTATCCGTCCGGCGCATCTTGTCCAGCAGGAATTCCATCGCCTCGGCCGGATTCATGTCGCTGAGGAACTTCCGGAGCAGCCAGATCCGTTGCAGCTGATCCTCCGGGATCAGGAGCTCCTCGTGACGGGTGCCGGAGCGGTTGATGTCGATCGCCGGATAGATACGGCGGTCGGAGAGCGAGCGGTCGAGTACGAGCTCCATGTTACCGGTGCCCTTGAACTCCTCGAAGATGACCTCGTCCATGCGGCTGCCGGTGTCGATGAGCGCGGTGGCGACGATCGTCAGCGAGCCGCCCTCCTCGATGTTCCGCGCGGCGCCGAAGAAGCGTTTCGGCTTGTGGAGCGCGTGCGCGTCCACGCCGCCCGACAGGATCTTGCCGGAGTGCGGGACGACGACGTTCTGGGCGCGTGCCAGGCGCGTGATCGAATCGAGCAGGATCACCACGTCGTGCTTGTGCTCGACCAGCCGCTTGGCCTTCTCGATGACCATGTCGGCGACCTGCACGTGACGGTCGGCGGGCTCGTCGAACGTCGAGGCGATGACCTCGCCGTCGACGTTCCGCTCCATGTCGGTGACCTCCTCGGGCCGCTCGTCGATGAGCAGCACGATGAGCTTGATCTCCGGATGATTCTCCGTGATGGAGTTGGCCATCTTCTGTAGGAGCACGGTCTTCCCGGCCTTGGGCGGGGACACGATGAGCCCGCGTTGTCCCATACCGATGGGGGCGAACAGATCGACGATGCGCATCGCCATGTCGCCGTCGGACCGTTCGAGGCGAATCCGCTGGTCGGGATACAGCGGCCGCAGGTTGTCGAACAGGATCTTGAGCTTGGCCTTCTCGGGGTCTTCGTAATTGACGGCCTCGACCTTCAGCAACGCCAGGTACCGCTCGCCCTCCTTGGGCGGGCGCACCTGGCCCTGAACGGTGTCGCCGGTCCGCAGGTCGAAGCGCTTGATCTGGCTGGGGCTGACGTAGATGTCGTCGGGGCCGTAGAGGTAGTTCCAGTCGGGGCTGCGGAGGAAACCATACCCCTCGGGCAGGATCTCGAGCACGCCCTCTCCCCGCAGGACCGTCTCGTTGTCGAGCAGCTCCTGCTCGATCTTGAAGATCAGGTCCTGCTTGCGCATGCCGGCCGCGTTCTGGATCTCGAGCTCCTCGGCCATCTCGTGGAGCTCGGGTATCGATTTCGACTTGATCTCTGCGATATCCAAGAAGGTCGCTCCTTCGGTGTTCGTCGCCGGACGGCGTCGGCCGCGGCGGGGGCGGGATCGTGGGTGGTTCATGGGCGGGTCTCGGCGTGCGTGACCGGTGGACGTTCGATTCGATCCGGTGGATCGGGGTATCGGATCGTTGGATCGGGGGAATGTGGAAATCAGGCGGAGATGGCTTCGGCGGGCATTCTAGCACGCTGTGACAGGCCCTGTCAAGCTCGCGATCGACGCCGGCCACCATGCCGGATACGCGCACACCGGGGATCACTCTACCGCGCAGCCCGAGAACGGGCACCCCGAGAACTTTCCATAGGTTAGCTCGAAGGTCGGCGTGGGATCGCCGCGGAGGGACAGCCCCCTGAAGCTCAGGAGAAAGCTGGTCTCGGGGGATGCATGGAGGGGGAAACGCAGAACGAAGCACGTCCTCTTCCCGGGAAGAAGCGGATACTCCGTACTATCTTCGGTCTTCGCCCAGATACCCGCACAGGACGCTTCAGCAGGCCCGATGAACTCCGCCGTCGAATGGGTCCTTCCGTCATCCAGGGTGACCGACGGGGCGCCGGGGTGGAAGGTGAACCCCGCCACCTTGGGAGCGAGCCTCAACGAAATGGTGAGCGGGCCGTCGCTGGCTCCCTCTTCGTACGTGGTGGAAACCCTGCCCACTGGAATCGGAATGGGCAGGAAGAACGGTGGCGCGATGGCAACGTCCCAGATCAGGCCGGTGTCATGCGGTCGATAATTGCGCGCCTCGATGATCAATTCCAGATCCTGGAGATATAGTGTGGCCGATCCGTCGGGATCGATCTTCCCAGCGACACCCGCAGGGATCGCCGTCGGTGCGCTGACATCCATTGCAGCCTGCGTCGTCCTGCATCCCGCGATGGAGGCGACGACCGCGATCCCGATTTTCAAGTGGCGTGACATCGTGATCTCCTTGTTCGCTTACGGACTCTCCGCCCGCATCAGGTTGAAGTGGTTCCACGGGAGAGCCTACGAGCGTGCGATGTCCCAGAAATGCCCCGGAGATTCCATTCCACTTCCCAGTCGCACAAGCCGGAGTTTGAACCCCGCCCTCGATTTGGTACACTAGCAATCTTAATGATTCTGCAAACGCCCCGACTTCGGCTGCGCGAGTTCCTCCCGTCCGACCTGACCGCGTATAGCGCGATTCGAGACCATCCGGACTTCCGGCTCCTCCTGAACGGGCGCGATTCTTCGCCCGAGCGCTCAGCCGAGCTGCTGCATCAGTTCGTGGAGTGGTCGCTCGAGAGTCCAAGATCACGATATCAGCTCGCCATCGAACTTCTGACGGGTGGTCTGATCGGATCGTGCGGGGTCCGGATCCAATGCGTTGGTGGGTCGGATGCCTCCTTCGGATGCGAACTCGCGCGGGAACACTGGGGCAGAGGCTATGCGCTCGAAGCGGGAAGGGCGTTGATCGGATTCGCGTTCAATGAACTCGGTGTGGATCGTATTGACGCTGAGACGCTCGCGAAAAACCAGGCCGCGCTGGCGCTCGCGAGCAGGCTCGGGATGCAGGTCGAAAAGCGTCACGACGACAAGGTCACGCTCGAGGTCCTGGCCTCGGAGTGGAAGAGCGAGGGGTAGGGAACTCCCAGGGAAGAACCGGGGAACGGCGGTCCTCTATTCTCGGGTCGTAGCAGTATGTCGCGCTCGACTTTGGAGAAGGAGAGGACCGATGCGCGCGGAGCGCAGGAATCTCAAACGGCGGACGTACCTGGTCAGCCGGTCGATCGTCTGCTTGGTCGTGGGAGGAGCCCTCGGATCCCTGGTCTGGATACCGGGCAGCCCGTTCCTGTACGGCATGGACATCCTCCTTCGGACCTGGCTGGTCTTCCTGGGTACGGTGATGGCTCACGAGGGGGTCCACGGTCACTTGGGAGCGACGAAGAGGGCCAACTTCGGGTGGGGGATGGTCGCGCTGATCCCGAGCCTGGTGCCGTTCACGAACTTCCGGAGAACCCATCACCTGCATCATGCCCATACCAACGATCCGGATCGCGATCCCGACATCTTCATGCAGCCGGGAAACGCGATCGAGATCGTGATGCGCGCGGTGGCGATGCCGCATCAGTGGTACTTCTGGTTGAAGCGCCGGAATCTTCTCGACCGGAGGCATCGCCGGGAGCTGGTCCTCAACTACGCCATGATCGCGGCGGCATTCGGGTTCCTCGTCGCTTGGGTGGGCCCGGAGCGCGTGGCATGGGGCATGGCTCCCGTCCTCGTCCTGGTGTCGGTGCTCCTCTGGTATCCGTTCGCGCTCAAGACCCATGAGGGCCACTCTCTGGGCGCTGCCGAAACCCGCTCCTATGACTACTACGGACATCTGATGTACTGGCTGTCGCTGGGCCTCTCGATGCACCGCGTGCATCACGAGAAGCCGCAGCTGTCGTGGATCGAGCTCCGATCCTTCGTGCAGCCCGCTCCGCGTGGCAGCTTGGGGGGCCTGATCCCCCGGCGCGACATCAAGCTCACGCTGCTGCTCCTTGGGGTCCTCACGGGGTGCTTCTCGGCCTCGCCCGCGCAGGCGCAGTTCCCGTGGCGGGCGCTCTCCACACCGGGCTACGCGGCGGGGGGAATGGTCGCCGCTGCCGGTCCCGCGTTCGCGGCGAATTCGATCGAGTCGGGCGTGACGGTCTTCGCCATCGGCCTCGCCGGCGGAGCCATCGCCGGATGGATGGTCGGCGGCGCCGCCGAGGACCGGCTGGAGCGCGGCCAGCCCCTGTCGGGGGGCCAGAAGAACGCCCTGCGGGCGGGCACCGTAATGGCAGGAGCGGGGGTCGGCGCGCTGGCGTCGTTCCTGGTCATCAACGGCGATGCGGGAGGAGGGGAGGGCGGCGCAAGCGACGAGGCGATCTTCGGCGGCCTCGTGGCTGGAGGCGCGGCGCTGGGTGCGCTCACCCAGTTCCTGCTCGAGTCCCGGCTCGAGCCCGGTCGCGCCCAGACGGATATCGGCATCGAGCCCGGAGGACGACTGGCGCTGGTGCTGAACGTGGAGATCTGATAGCCAATCGTATTCGCGAATGTCCTGCCGTTAGAATCGCGCGCCCATGCCAATGGAGAAGTAGGTATGGCTCATGTCCACTTCGACGGCAGGCATCGGAGGATGGGGAGTCGCCGGGTAAGCCGTTGCCGCCCTGGAACGGTCCCGCCCGGAATGCGGGAAGACATGGGTGCTGGCCTCGGCGATGTCCAGCCGGGGCCGGATCCTGACGGACGGAGCCCGCCCCAGGCGATCTCGGAACCCGACATGAGACGGGGTGCTCCACGTCGGCGGTCCCTCCCACCGGCGCGCCGAGGGGAAACGACCACCCCCCACTGTCGTTGCCGGTGCCCCTCCGCTTCTCTGGGCGTGACGAGGAGGGGTTTTCGTAGATCGTTTCTCGATTTGTGCGGGGACGGCGATCTTTGTATGCTGATGTCGTCCGGTGCCAGCGAAGGGCGGACGCCACGACCAATCCACGCCACGCCATCGAGCTCCGCACGCTCGGTCCGGTTTCCGTTCGGGGGATGGACGGAGCCGAGCTCGAGGGAGTCCTCCACCAGCCCAAGCGGCTCGCCTTCCTCGTGTACCTCGCGCTCGCCGAGCCGCGGGGCTTCCACCGCAGGGATTCGCTGCTGTCGCTCTTCTGGCCCGACCTGCCGGAAAAGCGAGCCCGCAATGCGCTGAACAAGACCCTCCACTTTCTGCGGACCCACCTCGGGGAAGACGTGGTCGAGAGTCGGGGAAGCGCGGAGGTCGGGATCGATCCGGGCAGGGTCTGGACGGACGTGTCCGCCTTCGAGAATGCGTTGGAGGAGGGACGACCGGGCGACGCCGTGGAGCTCCACCGGGGACCGTTTCTCGACGGGTTTCACGTGTCGGAGGCGGTCGATCTGGAGCACTGGATCGATCGTCAGAGGGAGCGTCTGGAAGTGCGGTATGCCGCCGCGCTTCAGAACGTCGCCCTTGGCGCCTCGACCCGTGGAGATCCCGCGGGCGCGGTGAATCTCTGGCGCAAGCTCATGGAGCACGATCCCACGAACTCGCGGGCTGTGATCGGCCTCATGGAAGCTCTAGAGTCGAGCGGAGAGCGAGGGGCTGCGCTGGAACAGGCCGCTAGGCACGCGGCGATTCTCCGCGAAGAGTTCGACGCCGATCCCGATGCCGAGGTCCAGGCCTTCGCGGATCGCCTGCGTCAGGCTCCCGGCCCACGACCGGCACGGGCCTCGAGGACCCCCGACAGCCTGCCTTGGCAACCCACCACGCTCGTCGGCCGGGAACGGGAGCTCGCCGCGCTGTGTCGAATGATGGGCGATCCGGCGGTGCGCCTGGTCACCCTCACCGGGCCGGGCGGGACCGGGAAGACGCGCCTAGCCATCGATGCCGCGCAACGGATGCTGGCGCAGTTCCCGGACGGGGTCTTCTTCGTGAATCTCGGCACCCTTCAAGACGCGGCGCTGGCGGGGGTGGCGATCGCCCGCACGACCGGGGTGACGATCGAAGCCGGCTCGAGCGTCCTCGAGAGCCTGCGGTCAGCGCTCGAACGGCGACGATGCCTGCTCCTGTTGGACGGGTTCGAGACCGTACTGCCGGCCGCCGATCTCATCGCGGATCTCCTGGAGGAGACCGACGCTCTGGAGATCCTCGTGACCAGTCGCGCCGTCCTCCGGCTGCGAGGCGAGCGCGTGTTCCCGGTTCCGCCCCTCAGCGTTCCCGAGCGCGAATCGGCGCTGGGAATCACGGAGCTGCTCGAGTACGGCGCCGTGGACCTGTTCGTGCAGCGCGCGCAGGCCGCGGATCCCGAGTTTCAGCTGACGATCGAGAACCGCCTCGCCGTGGCCGGGATCTGCACGGGCCTCGACGGCCTGCCGCTGGCAATCGAGCTGGCGGCGGCTCGCGTCCGGCTTCTCGAGCCGGCCATGATCCTGGCGCGACTCGGTCAGCGGTTCGATCTCCTCAAGGGCGGGCCGCGCGATCTTCCCGAGCGGCAACAGACCCTGCGCCGGACGTTCGACTGGAGCTACGACCTGCTGACCGAGCCGCAGCAGCGCCTGTTTCGCTGTCTGTGCGTGTTCGCGGGAGGGTGCACGCTGGATGGCGTCCGTGACGTATGCTACCCCGAGAGCGACGAGGAAGACGTCGTCCTGGAAGATCTTTCCTCGCTGGTCGACAACAGTCTCCTGCGTCGGGTCCCGACCGGGGACGAGCCGCGCTTCGAGATGCTGGATACCATCCGCGAGTACGGCATGCGGTTGCTGGCGGACGAAGGAGAGCTTCCTGAGGCGCAGGAACGGCATGCGCACTACTTCCTGAAGCTGGCGGAGCGGGCCGAGCCCGGACTCGCTTCGAACCGTCAGGCAGAATGGATCGATCGCCTGGAGTCCGAATACGCCAATGTCCAGGCGGTCCTCGACTGGGCGCTCGAGTGGGGCGAGATCGAGCTCGCCGTGCGTCTGGGGAGCTCGCTGTGGTGGTTCCTGTGGCTGCGAGGGCACTTCACGGAGATGCGCTGGCGGCTCGACCAGGCGCTGGCGCGAAGGAGCCTGCTGCCCCCCGCGCTGCAGGCCAACCTGCTGATCGCGCGCGGGGCGATCGCCTCGGTGGACGGGGAGCACGAGCTGGCGATGACCCTGTATCAGGAAGCTCTGGGGGTCGAGCGCGACAGCCTCAATGTCCGGCAGGTCACGCAGCTCCTGCGGAGCACCGCGTTCGCGCTGAGCCGGCGCGGCCAGTATGGGCCGGCCACCGAGCTGCTCGAGGAGTCGTTGCTGCTGGCGCGCGCGATGGAGAGCCCGATGGACGTCTCAGGGGCGCTGAGAGGACTGGCGAAGATGGGCCTCCACCTGCGCGACTACCGCCGCGCGCAGGAGCTGTACGACGAAGCGCTGAACCTGGGGAGGTCCGAGGGGGATCGAAACGCCGAAGCGTGGGCGCTCTACGGACTCAGCGAGGTCGCCCGACACGTGGGAGACTTCGAAAGGGCGGCCGCCCTGCTGGAGGAGGGAATGGAAATCTGCCGGCAGATCGACAGCATGCCGGGAATCGCCTACCTGAGGCTCGCCTCGGCGCACGTGGCGCGCTATCAGGGGAACCTGGCCGAGGCGCGTCGGCGGTACGAGGAGGCGCTGCGACTCCTGCAGGAGCTCGGGAACCGGCGCCGCATGGCAATCTGTCTCATGGGACTGGCGGCCATCGACGTCCGGGAGAAGAACTTCGAGAGGGCGCTCGTCCTCATGGGGGCGGCCGACCCGATGAGCGAAGCGGGCGGCATACAGCTGGCACCCGCGGACGAGGACGAGTATCAGCGAGCCGTCGTCGAGATCCGTTCTCGGATGGAGGACCCCGACATTGACCGCCTGCGGCGGCGGGGTCGGGAAATGGACCTGAACCAGGTGTTCGAAATCGCGTTCGACGTCATTTCCATGACCGGCGGTCGCACCCGATCCGGTACGTGATCCCGGCGCGAAATCCGCGCGCCCCGGATCGCGCCGACTTTCCGTCCGTCGATTCCGCCGGATAGATTGCCCGGAATGGAAGGCAGGAGTCTGAAACCCACCGCGGGGCTGCTGGCCGTGGCGCGCCGTCTGCGGGGGGCCGGTCACGAGGCTTGGGCGGTGGGGGGCGCGGTGCGGGACCGGCTGATCGGCGAGACCCCGCGGGAGTGGGACGTCGCGACCGACGCCCCTCCGGCACGCGTGCAGGAGCTCTTCGCGAGCACGCACCCCATCGGAGTCGAGCACGGCACGGTCGGCGTGCGGGAAGCCGGCGAGGCGATCGAGGTGACGACCTTTCGCGCCGACGTCGCCACCGACGGCCGGCGCGCCGAGGTCCGCTTCGGCGTCTCGCTCGACGAGGACCTGGCGCGGCGCGACTTCACCATCAACGCGATCGCCTGGGATCCGCTCTCGGGCGAGCTGCGCGACCCGTTCGGGGGCCGCCTCGACCTGGAACGCCGCGTCCTCCGCGCCGTGGGCGATCCGGATCGCAGGTTTCCCGAGGACTACCTGAGGGTGCTCCGCGCGTTTCGCTTCGCGGCGCGCTTGGATCTCGCGTACGACGCCGCGACCCGCGCCGCGCTCGAGCGTCATGGCGCCGGGTTGGGGCGTCTCTCCGGCGAGCGCGTCCGCGACGAGCTGACGAGAACCTTCGCGCAATGCCGGCTCGCGTCGCGCGCGTTGGGCGACTGGCAGAGGACGGGTGCGATGGCCCGGCTCCTGCCCGAGATCGCCGTCTGCTTCGGCGTCGAGCAGAACCGCTTCCACGCCGACGACGTCGGCACGCACACGCTGCTGGTCGTCGACCGCATTCATCCGCGGCAGCCGTTTCTCAGACTCGTGGCGCTCCTCCACGACATCGGCAAGCCCCCCACGCGCGAGCGGAACTCCGCGACCGGCGACTGGACATTTCCGCTCCACGATCGGGTCGGCGCCGAGCTGGCCCGCCAGATCGTGGAGCGTCTGCGCTTCTCGAGCCGCGAGGCGGAGCGCGCGGTGCATCTGGTGCGCGTGCACATGGACATGTTTCCCATGGACGCGTCCGATGCGGCCGTCCGGCGCTGGGTCAGGCGCGTGGGCGAGGAGAACGTGTGGGACCTCTACCGGCTCCACACGGCGGACTGGCTCGGGAACCGTAACCGCGGACACGAGCGACCACTGCGGCAGTATTTCGAGCGGGTGCGCGCGGTGCTGGCGGCCGGGCACGCGCTCCGGATCGCGGATCTGGCGATCGGCGGGGAGGAGCTGATCGCGCTGGGGCTCACGCCGGGGCCCCTGTTCGGCGAGATCCTGGCGACGGTCCTCGAGCGGGTCGTCGAAGATCCAGCGCTAAACAGGCGCGAAGCGCTCCTCTCGCTCGTCCGGGACGAGCTCCTTCCCGCGCGGGCCACAGGCGCCTCGCGGTGAGGCCGCTCCCCCGCTCCTTCTACGATCGCGACACGCTCGTCGTGGCGCGGGAGCTCCTGGGCTGCGTGCTCGTACACGAGGAGAGCGGCCAGCGGGTCTCCGGGAGGATCGTCGAGGTCGAGGCGTACCACGGCGAGGAGGACCCTGCCTGCCACGCCGCGGCGGGACTGACCGCGCGCACGGCGCCGCTCTACGGACGGCCGGGATTCGGCTACGTCTACCGGATCTACGGGATGTACTATTGCTTCAACGTAGTGACGCGCGCCGAGGGACATCCATCCGCGGTGCTCGTGCGGGCGCTGGAGCCGATCGAGGGCCTCGATACGATGCGCGAGCGGCGGGCCGCGCGAAGACGAATACCGGACGCGGAGCTCGCCGATCGCGACCTCGCCAGCGGACCGGGAAAGCTCTGCGACGCCCTGGCGATCACGCTCGACCAGAACCGCGCCGATCTGCAGCGCTCGCCGCTGCGGCTGGAGCCCGGCGAGGCCCCCGACGCAGTCGTGTGGACGCCGCGGGTCGGAATCTCGGTCGGCACCGACCGCTTCTGGCGCTGTTTCGTCAAGGGCTCGCCCCATGTCTCGCGATCGCATCTCAACCGCGTCCTGGCCGATACGCCTCGGCCCGCGACCGTGTGAAGCCGGAGGACCGGATGCCTGCCTTCGTCGACCATCTCCAGATCCTGCCCATGCCCTTCCGGGACGGCGTCCGACAGCCCGACGGGCGTCACCGGCCCGGGGGCCTCGGCATGGCGACGCTGTCGGATCTGCTGAACGGGCGTGGCTGGACGGCGAGGGTGGAGGACCTGGGATTCGACAGGCCGATGCCCGAGTCGCGTCTCGCCGAGGCCTTCGCGAGAGCGATCGGGGACGCCGTGGAGTCCGCCTGGGAGCGCCGGCGGTTTCCGATCGTGCTGGCGCGGGCCGGGTACGTCGCTCTCGGCGTGATCGATGCGCTCGGGGAGCGAACGGGAGTCGTGTGGGTGAGCGCGAGCGGAGAGTATCGCTCCGCGGGTCTCCTCAGCCGACCACGGCTCGCCGAGCGCTCGCTCGCGCTGCTCACCGGCCGCGCGAAGCGTGACAAGCTCGCGGTTCGGCCGGCGCGGGCCGGCGGCAGCCGGGTGATCGTCGTCGGCGCCGAGCGCGCTTCCGGCGACGAGCGCCGTGCCATGGAGGCCGATGGCATCCGAATCCGCCCCCGCGAGGAGCTGGACCGCCTCGCCGCCGAGGTCGCCGCGACCGACGCGGACGGCTGGTACCTCCACATCGATTGCTCGGCGCTCGCAGAGGACGCCGTCCCCGGGGCCGACGACGCGCGACCGGACGGGCTCGACCCCGCGCGCCTGAGCGATGCGCTCGCCGCGGCCTTCGACGGACGGAGCCTCAAGGCCGTCGCGATCGTGGGCTACGACATGAACGCCGACGACTCCGGCGCCACCACGGGGGCGGTCCTCGCCCTGACCGAGGCGGCCACTCGGGCGGCGGGCGGCGTGCCGCGCCCGGAAACCGTCGGCGAAGCGGGAGGGTAATAGGAGGGGATGGATCTCTTCGAGCAACAGGCCGAGGAGCGGCTCGCGAAGGCGGCCCCGCTCGCGGACCGGATGCGCCCCCGCACCCTCGACGACTTCGTCGGGCAGGAGCATCTCGTGGGACCCGACGGCGTGCTGCGGAGGATGATCGAGGCCGACGAGCACCACTCGCTCATCCTCTGGGGACCTCCGGGGACCGGCAAGACCACGCTCGCCCGGATCGTCGCCGAGTCGACCGGGGCCAGGTTCGCCTGGTTCAGCGCGGTGACGATGGGCGTCAAGGACGTCAAGCGGGTCGTCACCGAAGCGCGCGAGGAGCTGGGGCTCCGCGGACGAAGGACGATCCTGTTCTGCGACGAGATCCATCGCTTCAACAAGTCCCAGCAGGACGCCTTCCTCCCGCACGTCGAGCAGGGCGTCGTCACGCTGATCGGGGCGACGACCGAGAATCCGTCCTTCGAAGTCAACTCCGCTCTTCTCTCCCGGATGCGGGTCTACACGCTGAATTCCCTGACCGCCGACCAGATCGGGGTACTGGTCGATCGCGCGCTGGCCGACGACGAGCGGGGACTCGGCGCGCGCCGCATACGGTTGGCGCCGGACGCGCGTGCCTTCCTCTGCGAGTCCGCGCAGGGCGACGCGCGCATGGCGCTCTCGACGCTCGAGCTGGCCACCGCGCTGGCGGAGGACGGCGAGACGCTCTCGCGAGAACGCGTCGAGGCCGCGCTTCAGCGCAAGGCGATGCGTTACGACAAGGCCGGCGAGGAGCACTTCAACATCATATCGGCGCTCCACAAGTCGCTGCGGGACTCCGACGTGCAGGCGGGCCTCTACTGGCTCGCGCGCATGCTGGAGGCGGGCGAGGACCCGCTCTACGTGGCGCGGCGTCTCGTGCGCTTCGCATCCGAGGACGTGGGGCTGGCCGACCCGCGCGCGCTCCAGCAGGCCATCGCCGCCCAGCAGGCCGTCCACTTCGTCGGCATGCCGGAGGGCTCCCTCGCGCTCGCCCAGGCGGTCGTGTACCTGGCCACGGCGCCCAAGTCGAACGCGCTCTACCGCGCCTACGGCATGGCCGCCGAGGACGCGCGCGCCACCGACGGCGAGCCCGTGCCGCTCCACATCCGGAACGCCCCCACAGGGCTCATGAAGGAACTGGGATACGGCCGGGGCTATCAATACGCGCATGACCACGAGGACGCGATCGTCGGGCAGACCCATCTGCCCGCTGCACTAGAAGGCCGGGTGTACTACGAGCCGACCGACCGCGGCTTCGAGGAGCGACTGGGGGCGCGCATGGCCGATCTCGACGCCCGCTGGCGCGAGGCGCGGGCGCGGGCCCGCGCGGACGCGTGACGATTCGCGTCCCACAGCCCACCGAACCCGAGAAGGTCGTGCTGGCGGCGGTCGGGGGTCCCGCCGCCATCGGCGACGACGGGATCGGCTGGTCCGACCGGAGTCTCCTCGAGGAGCTGCGCGCGCTGGCCGTCTCCGCGGGCGCGGAGATCGTGGGCGAGGTGTATCAGCGCCGTGAGGCCGCCGACAAGACCTACTTCATAGGCAAGGGGAAGGCCGAGGAGCTGCGCGACGAGGTCAGGATGTCGGGCGCGGACCTGGTCGTGTTCGACAACGACCTGTCGCCCGCGCAGGGCAAGAACCTCGAGGACCTGATCGGCAAGCGCGTGCTGGACCGCTCCGAGCTGATCCTCGACATCTTCGCGGACCGGGCGCGCACGCGCGAGGCCAAGCTCCAGGTCGAGCTGGCCCAGCTCCAGTATCTGCTCCCGCGGCTAAAGCGCATGTGGACCCATCTCTCGCGCATCCGGGGCGGCATCGGCCTGCGCGGACCGGGCGAGACGCAGCTCGAGGTCGACCGCCGCGTGATCCGCGACCGGATCGCGACGCTCAAGGAGAAGCTGGGCCACATCGAGGAGCGGCGGCGCCTCCAGCGAAAGGGCCGCGTCGACGCGTGGAACGTCGCGCTCGTCGGCTACACGAACGTCGGGAAGTCGACGATCATGAACCGGCTCTCGGGTGAGCAGCTCCACGCCGAGGATCGGCTGTTCGCGACGCTGGACGCCACGACCCGGCGCATCCGGCTCCCGGAGGGCGAAGAGCTCCTCCTGACCGACACGGTCGGGTTCATCCGGAACCTTCCGCATCACCTGGTGGCCTCCTTCCGCGCCACGCTCGAGGAGGTTGTCCATGCCGACCTGCTGCTCCACGTGATCGACGTATCGGAACCGGACCACGAGGCGCAGACGCGGGTCGTTCGCGACGTGCTCGAGGGGCTGGGGATCGCCGCCACGCCGACCCTGCTCGTCTTCAACAAGTTCGATCGCATCGCCGCCGCCGAGCGGGCCGGGGTTCGGGCGCGGCTCCTGGCCGAGCACCCAGATGCGGTGATGGCCTCCGCGGTCGACCCGCGCGGCCTCGTGGCGCTCGAGGAGGCGCTGTCGCGGTACCTGCGCGCCGAGGAGCTCCGCGTGCGCGTGACCCTGCCGCTTTCCGCCAGCCGGTCGCTCGCGCGGCTGTACGAGGTCGGCGAGGTCCTGGGCCGCGAGTACACGGAGGACGCGGTGCTCGTCGATATGCGGGCCCGGCCGGACGTCGTCGAGCGCCTTCGCCAGGAGGGAGTAGCCGTGCGGGTAGCGTCGTGAGCGGCGCGTCCCCCGCGATCCACATCTACGGCGCGGGCAGGGTCGGCCTGGCGATCCTGAGCCTGGCGCGGGAGCGCGGAATCCGGCTGACCGGCGCGTGGAACCCGCGCGAGCTGCGGCCTGAGCGCAGTGCGCTGGTTCCCGGGATCCCGGTGACGATCGCCCCCGAGCCCCCCGCCGTGGCCGCCGACCTGTGGCTGATCGCCGTTCCCGACGATGCGATCGCGGACGTGGCCGAGCGGCTCGCGCGAGCGAGTGGCCCCCGGCCGACGGTCGCGGCGCACTGTGCCGGAGCGATTCCCGCGGCGCTCCTCGCGCCGCTGGCCGACCAGGGGGTCGCCTGCGGGTCCTTTCATCCGGCCATGACCTTCCGCGGCTCCCAAGGGGACGCCGAGGCGCTGGCGAGAGCCGTCGTCGCCATCGAGGGGGAGCCCCGCGCGGTGGAGCTGCTCGAGCGGCTGGCCGATCGCCTGGGGGTGGCGCGCGTCGCCGTGGCGGCGGAGAACAAGGCCCGCTACCATACCGCGCTGGTCCTTGCCTCGAACGGCCGGATGGCGCTGGATGCCGCAGCGGTCCGGCTCTTGCAAGAAGCGGGGTTGGACGAGGCGCAGGCCCTCGCGCTCCTGCGACCGCTCACCGCCCGCACCGAGGAAAACCTGCGGGCCGCGACCCCCGCCCATGCGCACACCGGGCCGGTGGCGCGCGGGGACGCCCGCACGGTCGCCTCCCAGCTCGACGCCCTCGCGGATCGTCCCCGACTGCAGGCTTTGTATCGCGCGCTGGGCACGTTTCTCCTGGATCTCGTTCCCGCGGAAGTGCGGGGTCCGGGGCACCGCGAGGTCGCGCGGCTCCTCGAGGACGATCACCGGCAGGATGGAAGGGAAACGGCGTGATCTCGCTTTCGGACCTACAGAACGACCCCGAGACGCGCAAGTACCTCGACCGCGCGGACGAAGTGATGGGCGCCATGGGGTACACCGAGCACGGCAGGCGGCACGCGGGCGTCGTCTCGAAGCGCGCCCGGTCGTTGCTGGAAGCGCTCGAGCGGCCGCAGAGGCAGTGCGAGCTGGCCGGGATCGCGGCCTATCTCCACGATATCGGCAATGTCGTCAACCGCGACCATCACGCGCAGAGCGGAGCTGTGCTGGCGCACGAGATCCTGCGGAAGCTGGGAATGCCGATCGAAGAGGTCATCGAGGTCGTGACCGCGATCGGCCACCACCACGAGACGGATGGGGCGCCGGTGAGCGACATCTCGGCGGCCGTGATCCTGGCCGACAAGTCGGACGTCCATCGCTCGCGCGTACGGGACAAGGAGATGATCCGGCTCGACATCCACGATCGCGTGAACTTCGCAGTCTCGCGCTCTTCGCTCGGCGTGGTGGGCCCACACACCGTCAAGAAGATGGAAGGCGAACGGGAGGGCGGGAACGGCGGCGCGAACCCCGTCGCCCGCGCGCAGGGGGGCGGTGACACGGCCACGGTAGTAATCGCGAACACTCGGGACGACGAGACACTCGACTCGAAGCCCGTGATCACGCTCGCGCTCCGGATCGACACCACGATCTCGCCGGTCATGGAGTACTTCGAGATCTTCCTTCCCCGGATGATCCTCTCGAATCGCGCGGCGGAGAGGCTGGGGGGGATCTATAAGCTGGTCATCAACGAAACCCACCTGTTGTGAGGGACAGCTGAAAATGGCTCATCTGCTGCGTTCCGCTTCCTCGTATCTTCCTGCGGCGTAGCTTGTGCTACGCCTCGGAATCCTCTCGTCGCGCGCCTTGCATCTGAGCCGTTTTGAGCCGTCCACTGTGATACGCACAGCACCTTTTCCAGGTTGCTAGTCTAGTGAGCAGGTGGAAGACGTGGGTCGGGATCCTCGTCTCGGCCGCAGCGATCTGGTGGTCGATGCGCGGCGTGGAGTGGGCGCTGGTCTGGCCGGCGCTGCGGGCCGCCGACTGGTTGTTGCTCGCGCTCGTGTTCGTGCTGACGCCCATCGTCAACGTCGGTGCCCGCGCGGTTCGGTGGAAGATTCTGTTGAGCCCCGTCGCGTGGCTGCCGGTCTCCAGCTGCGCCAGCGCCACAGCCATAGGCCTCATGGCCAACAACGTGCTGCCGGCACGGATCGGAGAGTTCGTGCGCGCATACGCGCTCGCCAAGCGGGAGCCGGTTGCCACGGCTACCGCCTTCGGGAGCCTGTTCCTCGAGCGCATGTTCGACGGGTTCGCTCTGGTGGGAATGCTGTACGCCCTCCGCTGGGTGGTGGACCTGCCCTCATGGGCCGACACGACCGCGACGGTCGCTTTCTGGATCTTCGTGGGCTTCGCCGCGTTCCAGGCGGTTCTCGTCGCCTGGCCCCGGAAGGTCATCGGCGCCGCGCAGTGGGTTCGACGACGCCTGTTCGGGGGACGCTTCGAGGAGGCGATCGAGGGGGCGCTGGCGACCTTCGTGGAGGGACTCCAGCTGCTGAAACGGCCGCGGCTGCTGGCGATCAGCGCGGTGCTCGGACTCGCGCAATGGGGGCTGGTCGCGCTTCTGTTCTTCATCGGGATGGCGGCCTTCGGCCTGGCGCGACAGGCCGGGTTCGAGGGAGCGATGTTCACGACATCGATCACCGCGCTGGGTGTCGCGGCGCCGTCCTCGCCGGGGTTCGTGGGCACGTTTCAGGCGTTCGTCGTGCAGAGCCTGGGGGCGTTCGACATCGAGCGGACGATCGCATTCACGTACTCGCTGGGCTATCACGCCGTCAACTACATTTCCGTCACCATCGTGGGCCTCGTCTGCTTCCTGCGCGCGGGGCTCTCGTGGAAGGAGCTGGAGCGGTCCGGGGAGGAGCTCGAGCGCGAGATGGCCGAGGATTTCGAGACCGGGATCGAGCCGCTGCTGGAAGGCGATGAGCGCGGCTGATGCCTCCGATAGCGGCGCTCGACAGAGCGCCCGCGAGGTATGGCTGGCGCCGGCCAAGATCAACCTCTGGCTGGCGGTCGGGGGACTCCGGAACGACGGCATGCACGAGCTGGACACGGGCTTTCAGGCCATAGACCTCGCGGACAGGATCGAGATCGCGCGCGCTCCGGCCGGCGTGCAGGTGGCCTGCACGGTGCACGGGGAGTTCGCCCCGGGAGTCCCCGCCGGGGAGGACAATCTGGCGGCCCGCGCGGCGCTGCTGCTCGCCGCGCGCACCGGCCACGACCTGCGAGTCTCGATCGCGGTCGAGAAGCGGATTCCCGCCGGCGCGGGGCTCGGCGGCGCCTCGTCCGATGCGGCCGCGGTCCTGCTCGCGCTCGGGCGGCGGTTCGCCGTGCCGGATCCCGAGCACACGCTCGGTGATCTCGCGGCCGAGCTCGGCGCGGACGTTCGGTTCTTCCTGGAGGGAGGGACACAGCGGGGGCGGGGGATCGGCGCCGAGCTGAAGCCCGCCGAGCCCCCGGCGGAGCGATGGGGGATCCTCGTGTGGCCCGGAGTGGGCGTCTCCACGCGGCAGGCCTATGAATGGCTCGACGCCGCCTCGCCCCCAGAAGGTCGCTCGCTGCCCCCGCTGGGCGGGGCGGGTCGCGGAAACGACTTCGAGCCCGTCGTGGCGGCCCACCGTCGGGAAGCCGGCCGCGGATTCGAACTCCTCGCCGCGGGTCTCGCGCGGACGGTGCGGATGAGCGGGAGCGGGAGCGCTTCGTTCGCGCTGTACGGTAAAGAGTCGGATCGCGACGGCGATCTCGAGCGGGTCGGCGCGGCACTCGCGGGAATGCCCGGCGCCCGGAGCTGGCCCTTCGTGCTCGTTGCGCACGGCGCACGCCTGGAGCGGCGAATCCGGCGCGCCCGCCGCCTGCCCCGATGACTCTCGCGCCGTCCGAGGGCGGGTCGATCCCATGACGGGTCCTGGCGGGATTCGGGTCGTGGATCTCTTCGTCTATCCGATCAAGTCGTGCGGCGGGATCGCGATCGAGACCGCGGAGGTCGATGCGTTCGGCATCCGGAACGACCGCCGCTGGATGGTCGTCGACGCGGAGGGACGATTCCTGACCCAGCGCACCGTCCCGCTCCTGGCGACGATCCGCGCGGGTGTTTCCGGCGGAGTGCTCTCGCTCCGCGCCGCGGGGCGGGAGACGCTCTCCGTCACCGCCGTCCCTGAGACGGCCGCGACCGAGAGGGTGACCGTCTGGCGCGACACCGTCGATGCGCTGCCGATCGGTGAAGAGGCGGACCAGTGGCTGACGTCGGTCCTCGGTCGCCGGGCGCGGCTCGTCTGGATGCCGGAGTCCACGGTGCGAGCCGCTAAGCGGGATCCGGCGGGATCATCACCGCGGATCTCATTCGCCGACGCCTATTCGTTTCTCCTCGCGTCGCGGGAGTCGCTGGACGCACTGAACGCGCGCCTCGCCCGACCGCTCCCGATGAGCCGCTTCCGGCCGAACATCGTGGTCGAAGGTGTGCGTCCCTTCGCGGAGGATGGATGGAAGGTGGTCCGGATCGGGGATATCGAGCTCGACGCCGCCGGCCCCTGCGCCCGCTGCGCGACGACGACGACGGATCAGGAGACGGGCGCGCGCGGCCTGGAGCCCCTGCAGACGCTCGCGACCTTCCGGCGCGAGGGGAACGAGGTCCTCTTCGGCCAGAACGCCAACCACCGCGGAACCGGCACGATCCGAAGGGGAGACCCGGTGGAGATCCTGTCGGCCGCGTGAGGGCCGGCCTGCTGGACGACCCCGAGTGGAGCGCCGACCTTGAGCAGTCGATGATCGTGATCTTCGAGCCGCCATCATGAACCCCTCCGGATCCGACACGCGATCCTCGCAGGTCCCCGAGCCCGTTCCAGACCTGAACTGGTCGCCGGATCGGGCGCGGGAGCTCGGCCAGCGGGTGCTGGACATCTGGATCCAGCTGCTCGAGCGGCTCCCTTCGCTTCCGGTGGCCCGCGCCCAAAGAGTGCAGGAGGTGCGGTCGGCTGTCGCGATTCCCGTTCCCGACCAGCCGATGCCGATGGACGAGCTGGTGGCGTACCTCCGGGACATGGCGCTCGAGCGCTCGATGTATCCCGGCCACCCCGGGTTCATGGCGTACATCATCGGTTCGGGAACAGTGCCGGCCGCCCCCGCCGAGCTCCTGGCCGCGGGGCTCGATCAGAACCTGGGCGGCTGGCGGCTCTCGCCCGCCGCGACCGAGATCGAGCTCCACCTCCTGCGCTGGTTCGCGGAGGCGTTCGGCCTGCCGGCCGGCTCCGGCGGGCTGATGACCTCCGGCGGCGCGATGGCCGCGTTCGTGGGGCTCAAGGCCGCTCGTGACGCGCAGGCGGGATGGGATTCGCGCGAGCACGGCGTGGCGGCGGGACCGCCGCTCGCGATCTACGCGTCGTCCGAAGCCCACGTGGTCAACGAGCGTGCCGCGGACATGATGGGGCTGGGCAGGCGCTCGGTCCGCAAGATCCCGGTGGACGCGGAATATAGGATGCGCGTCGACGCGCTGCGGGAAGCGATCGAGAGCGATCTGGCGGAGGGAGTGCGACCGGTCATCGTCGTGGCGACGGCGGGAACGGTGGCGACCGGTGCGATCGATCCGCTGGAGGAGATCGCCCAGGTCTGCGAGGAGCACGGCCTCTGGCTCCACGTGGATGCCGCCTATGGCGGGATCGCCGCGCTCGTCCCGTCGCTAAGGCCCGCGTTCCGCGGAATCGAGCGCGCGGACTCGATCGCCTTCGATCCCCACAAGTGGCTCTACATCCCGCCCGCCGCCGGGGCGGTCGTCGTGCGCGACCCCATTCACCTGTCCCAGGCCTTCGAGGTCCACCCGAGCTACACCCGCGAGGACAAGGAGCTGACCGGCCGCGGCACGGACCTCATGGAGTACGGGCCGCAGTTCTCGCGCGGTTTCTCGGCGCTCAAGGTGTGGGTCTCGCTCCTGGCCCACGGCTGGGATGCATACTGCCGCAGGATAGAGCACGACGTCGAGCTCGCGCGTTACCTACACCGGCGCGTGATCGAGCGGCCGGAGTTCGAGCCGATGGCGCCGGAGCCCCCGCTCTCGATCGCCTGCTTCCGGTACGTGCCCGAGGATCTGCGACCGGGGCGCGCGCTCTTCGGCTGGAGCGACCGCGAGGCGTATCTGGACCGGATGAACGAGCGGCTCATGAGCGAGATCCAGCTCGATGGCCGGGTCTTCCCGTCGAACGCCGTCCTGGACGGCCGGTTCGTGCTGCGCGCGTGCATCGTGAACTTCCGCACCGAGGCCGGCGAGATCGACAGGCTCCTGGACGTGGCGGCGGAACTCGGCGCTCGCATCGACGCGGAGATGGGAGCCTCGCGGGCCGCCGCGAAGCCGTGAGCCGGTGTAACGGCGACTGCACGATCGGCGCCCGTCTCTCGCTAAAGCCGAAGAGTGGGCGGCGAGTTAGGGATACCGGCGTGCCGGGTTCGCGGTCACGAAACGCCAGCGTAACCTCGAGAAGCGGCTGGAAGGAACCGGTGGCTTGGGGTAAAATCGCCGACGGAGGTCTTCTCATGCGGGATCAACTACGAATGAGGGCTGTCGAACTGAGGAAACGGGGACTCTCGTATTCAGAAATCCGCGCCGAAGTTCCCGTCTCCAAGTCGACCCTATCGTTATGGCTGAATTCAGTGGAGCTGACGGAGGAGCAGAAGGAGAGATTGGCCAGCATCAGTCGGCGGGCTGCTTTGGCGGGGGCCAAAACCCGACGTCACATGCGCCGGAGTCGCCAATCGCAGATGTACAGCGCAGCCATGAAGGCCATCGATACGATCACCCCCCGTGAACTTTGGCTCATGGGGACGGTCCTTTATTGGGCAGAAGGAGCGAAGGAGAAGGAGTATCGACCTGGGTCGGGCGTGGAGTTTACTAATTCGGATCCCGCACTTGTACATCTCTTTCTCAAGTGGATACAGGAGGTTTGTGGAGTCGAGCGCGAACGGATCGTCTTCGCCATCTACCTGCACGAGAGCCACAGGGACTCTCTCGAGAAGGTGCGGACATTCTGGGCTGGTCAGACGTGCTTCCCGCTACAGGAATTCGAGCGCGTATATTTCAAGTCGAACAAGCCCACTTCCCGGAGAAACATCGGTAGATGCTATCATGGGGTCTTGAGAATCGAGATCAGGGCAAGCTCGAAAGAGCTACGCCGCATCACGGGTTGGATGATGGGCATCGATACTTCGCTGGGGGGTAGTGTAACGGCAACACGCCTGCCTTTGGAGCAGGAAATTCAGGTTCGAGTCCTGGCCCCCCAGCCACAGAAACTGGGAACAAACCCCTGACGGGAGGTAGACGTGCTGTGGATGCTGGTGGTGGTGATCCTGATTCTGTGGGCCCTGGGATTCGCCTTCGAGGTCGCGGGTGGGCTGATCCACCTGTTGCTCGTCGTGGCTCTCATCGTCATCGTCTATCGCCTGCTGACCGGCAGACGGGTGTGATCACGCCCGCTTGAGGGTGCCCCGGTGGCATCCGACTTGCAGCCCCCGACACCCCTCCCCTTCTGCGAGCGCGGAACTGCGCCCGCCGCGGCACGATGGACCTCGACGGGGACCGAGTCGAATGGTTGGGAATAGCTCGTGGAACCGTTGAAAACCATTGAACTTGCGCGATTACGGAGGGTACTGATCCCGACTCCGCTCCACCTTTCCCGTCAAGGCCGTCCATCCCGGGCGGGGCGCGCTGTCCTGCTCGCGATATCCGTTCTGGGGCTACCATCCTGCGATGACGACGTGGTCGGCAACGACCCCTCGAACGTCGCCGGCCGCTGGGTCTACCAGGCCGCCGAGCTCACGGGGCCGCAGGTGACGTGCACGACGTCCGAGGTCGTGCTCACTCTGGTGCGGGC
>DASSPT010000084.1:0-6176 GCA_035699465.1 Gemmatimonadota bacterium | reverse complement strand
AAGCGACGACGGTCACGGTAAGGAACCGCTTGATCCAGACGTGCCCCTTGAGCACGGTCCAGCGCACGCCTGCGAGCGCGCCGAGCAGGTGACCCGCGGCGAGCGGCAGCCCTACCAGCCAGTCGACTCTGCCGCTCCACGCGAAGATCGCCAGGCTGAGCGGCGTGAGCAGCAGGACGACGAGGACCTTGAGCGCGTTCCCGCGGACCAGATCCAGGCCGGCCCAGGTCGCGACCGCGGCCAGCAGGAATCCGATTCCGGCCTGCACGAAGCCGCCGTACACGCCGACCGCGAAGAACGCGGCGGCGAACGCCGCGCGCCTGCCGCCGCGCGGCACTCCGCCAGGCGCAGCGCTCCGGCGCCTCGATAGCGGGTCCCACAGGATCCACAGCGTCGCCAGCACCATGAGGCCGGCCAGCACGCGCCGAAAGGTCTCGTCGCCGATCTCGATCGCCGCCCACGTTCCGAGGATCGCGCCCAGGACGGCGGGACCGGCGGCCAGCGGGATCCACGCGGGGTCCCACAGCCCGTGACTGCGAAAGCGCCACACGGCGCCCATGTTCTGGACGAGGATCGCGATCCGGTTGGTGCCGTTGGCGACGCCGGGCGGAAGGCCGAGGAAGATGAGGAGCGGCAAGCTGAGGAACGAGCCGCCGCCGGCCAGCACGTTGAGTGCGCCCGAGACCGTGCCCACGGCGACGAGCGCGAGCGCCTCGATCCACGAGATCTCCACCGCTCAGGCCGACCCCATCACGCGGCGCGCGGCCTCCAACCGCTCCGGCGTGCCGATCTCGAGCCACAGCGATCCGGTTACGTCGAGGGGAAGTACGCGTTCCCCGGCCGCGCTGAGCCGCAGGTACGGGTCGAGGATCGAGAACGCACCCCGCTCTTCGACGAGGTCGAGGAAGCGTGGATCGATAGCATGGATGCCGGCGAACGCGAGACGCCGGACCTGGCCCCGCGCCGCTCGCGCCCGGCCGGAGCGTCCGGTGGCGACGTTCTCCCATCCCACGAGGCCGTCGGCGTCGAAGAGGAGGAAGCGCGAGGTCTCGCGCTCGTGCGCGGCGAGCGTGGCCAACGCGCCGCTCTCGCGCTGCGCGGAGAGGAGTGCCCCGAGGTCGATCTCGGAGATGACGTCCGCGTTGTGGAGGAGGAAGGCACCGGCGCGCCGGAAGAGGTGCGCGGCGTGGAGCACGCCTCCACCCGTCTCCAGCGGCCGCTCCACCTCGCGCGAGAGGACGATTTCGACGCCCAGGTCGAGCGCCTCGAGGTGCGAAGCGATGCGCTCCGCGTGACCGTGAACGTTGACGATCAGCCGGTCCGCGCCGGCCTCGACGAGTCTCCGCGCGACCCATTCGAGGAGCGTCCGCCCGCCGACTTCGATCAGCGCCTTGGGGGTATCGTCGGTGAGAGGCGCCAGGCGGGTGCCCCGCCCGGCCGCCAGGATCATGGCATCCACGTAGCGGCGGCCGTCGGCTCCCCCGCCCGGGGCGATGGCCAGTACGGCTCTTCGCGATGGACGAGCCGGACGCGCACGTCGGGATAGGTGCACTCGATGTGCCGGGCCAGCTTCTCCGCGAGATACACCGAGCGGTGCTGACCCCCGGTGCAGCCGAACGCGATCGCGAGGCTGGTGAAGCGGCGCGCGCGGTAGACATCGATCTGCGCGTCGACGAGCGTTCGCACGCTCTCCCAGAAGGGCTGGAAGCCCGGTTCCGACTCCAGGAACCGTGCCACGGCCTCGGTGCGACCGGTCGCCATGCCGAACTCCTCGAGGCGCCCCGGGTTCGGCAGCGCCCGGCAGTCGAAGACGAAGCCTCCCCCGTGTCCCTCGAGGTCCTCCGGATACCCGCGGCGATAGCTGAAGCTCTGGACGCGAACGGTGAGACCCGACGCGCTATCGTCTCCTCGCGGCGGCGCCGCCCAGTCGGCGACGATGCGCTCGAACGACCGGCGCAGCTCGGGGAGCTCCACGGGTAGCCCCTCTTCGAGCAAGCGCCGGATGTTCGCCGCCGCGTAGGGGACGCTCTGCAGGAACCTCGGCTTGCGCTCGAAGAAGCCGCGGTAGCCGTAGGCCCCCATGGCCTGCATGATCCGCACGAGCACGTACCCCCGGTAATGGCCGCGGAACGCGCCGCGATCGAGGGCTACATGCTCCTCGAGCGCGTCGAGGTACCACTCCAGCAGCTCCTCCCGCAGTTCGTCCGGCAGGTCGGCTTTGGCGTCGTACAGGAGGGACGCGACGTCGTACTGCAGCGCTCCCCTGCGTCCCCCCTGATAGTCGATGAACCAGGGATCCTCCCCCCGCACCATCACGTTGCGGGACTGGAAGTCGCGATACAGGAAGAACTCGCGCGGCGTCTCGAGGAGGAATTCGGTCAGCGTCTCGAAGTCGCGCTCGAGCCGAGCCTCGTGGAAGGGAATGTGGGCGAGCTTGAGGAAGTGGTACTTGAAGTAGTTGAGGTCCCAGAGGATCGAGCGTCGGTCGAAGGCCGAGTGCGGGTGCGCGACCGAGTAATCGACCACCGCGTCGCCCTCCACCTGGAACCGCGGCAGGAGCTCGAGCACGCGCCGGTAGACGGCGACCGCCGACGCCGGGAAGCCCTCGCCTTCGCGCACCCGCGCCTGCTCGAGGAAGTCGAACAGCGACGTCTCGCCGAGATCCTCCTCGAGCCACACGCCGGCCGCCTCGTCAGCGGCATGGATCTCGGGGACCGGGAGTCCGATGGACCGAAAGGCGCGCGAGAAGGAGAGGAACGCCCGATTCTCGTCGGCATCGGGGCCGAACGCGCCGACCAGCGTGGAGCCGTCGCCGGCGATCAGGCGGTGATACGTGCGCTGGGACCCATCGCCCGCGAGGGAGACCACGGCGGCCGGACGTTCGCCCCGGGTCTCCCTGTAGAGCCTGAGGAGCGCGTCGTGCATCCACCGAAGCTAGCCCCGGTGGAGGACGCGGAAAAGCGGCTCGCCGGGCTCAGCGGACGGGCGCCTCGACTCGGTCCTCGACGACCGCAGCGCCGCCGCCCTCGAGGAGCGTCTGGAACAGCGCGCGGTAGTGCTGGATCGCGATCCGCAGGTCCTCGGTCGAGGCGTCGCCCGCGTCGCTCCGCCGCGCAATCAGCCGCGCCTCGCGGTAGTGCGAGACGACCGCCGGGTTCTCCACCGAGATGTCCTCCTGCTGCCGCTGGGGATCCCCGATCGGGTAGCCCCGCGACTCCATCACCTCGTCGACCAGGCGCTGCGCGTCCGCGATCGCGGCCTCGGGGTCGTCGACGAATCTCGACTGGGCTTCGTCCCACCGCTTCAGGAAGCGCACGCGGGCCTCGGCCGGCAGCGGGTGGAGCTCGTACTTCTCGACGCGCTTCCGGCGCTCGTCGAGGAGCTTCTCGCCCTCCGCTCGCCCCTCTCTCTTGACGACCCGTTCATACTCGGGGCCGAACGCCTCCGTGAGCCGCCGCGACCGGGATCGCGTCATCCAGTACCAGCCCAGCGCGGCGAGAATAAATACGCCGGCGAGAATGATCACTATCGCAAATGTGGTATCGTCCATGGGTCCCTCCTATGCGGGTTCTCCTCGATTCTGTGGGCGGCGGTGGATGAAGTCTGTCAGAAACAGGACGCTGGCGCGCTCGCGGGTCGAGGGTAACGTGCGAACATGAGGACCGCGGAGCGTTTTCATCGCGCCCGCCGGGATCCGGAGCTCGCCGTGCTGGAGGGCTTTCACGCCCTCAAGCACGCGCTCAGGTTCGGCGCGGACATCCTGGAGGTCGCCGCGATAGCGCCCGCGCGGCTCGCGCGATTGGCGGAGTCGCTCGCTCCGGATCTGGGCACGCGCATCTCCGACGCGGTGACGGAGGTCTTGCCGCGGGAAGAGCTGGCGCGGCTCGTCCCGCGACCGCCGGCGACCGGCGTGGTCGCGATCGCGAGGCGGCGGCTAGCGACACCCGCGCAGGCGCTCGATATGGCGAACGCAGCGAGCGCCATCGCGCTGATCGAGCCTCGCCACGCGGGGAACTTGGGCGCGGTGGTGCGCGTAGCGGCCGCGGCCGGCGCCGCCGGTGTGGTGGCGGTGGGCGGACGCGATCCCTGGGAGCCCGGCGCGATCCGCGGCGCGGCCGGTCTTCAGTACGCGCTCCCGGTCGCAAGGGCCGACCGGCTTCCGCAGACCGCGAGGCCGATCGTCGCGGTGGATCCCGCAGGCGAGCCCATGGACGAGCGTGCGATTCCTCCGGGAGCCCTCCTCGTGTTCGGGACGGAACGCGAGGGGCTGGGCGGGGAGGTCCTTTCGAGGGCGGACCTTCGCGTGGCGATACCGATGCGCCCGGCGGTTTCGAGTCTCAACCTCGCGACCGCCGTGGCCGTGATCCTCTACGCGTCGCGTCGCGGCGGCTGATCGCAGCCGGCCGCGGCTTCGCGCAGCGCGCCGTCGGCGGCGTCCAGGAGCGACCTTGCCCGCGCGCGGGACACGGTGTAGGTCCGCCAGTCGTCGTCGGGCCGGCCCGCGCCATAGGCCAGGAGCCCCTGCGCGGTCGCGCACCTGGCGTCCGGGGAGAGCGCGGGCAGCGCTTCGAGAAGCGCCGGTACGGCGTCGGCGCCCAGCGAAACCGCGTAGCTAGCGTCGAACGGCGTCCCGGAGGGGCCACGAGACGCGTTGTAGGCGGCGATCCGCGCGCCGGGATTCACGATGCCGAGCCCGCCGACGACGGCGGCAGCGGCGAGGAGCGCGTGAAAGCAGAAACGCCCGCGGCTTCCGCGGATCGCGGCCCACCCGAACGCCACCGAAGCCAGCGCCAGCCAGAGCGTCGTGGCCGAGGCGTAGAGCCGAAGCTCGGTCAAGCCGTACGCCTCGACGTAGAGCGCCATGCGCCGCGCGGCCGAGGCGACGACCGCGAGGACCACGACGGTGAGCGCCAGCGAGAGCAGCCGCGCTCGCTTCCGTCGCGGGTCCTCCGGCGCGACCGCCCAGTCCGCGATCAGGCCCAGCGGCAACGCGATCCCCGCACAGGCGAGGAGCTGAAAGAACCCGCCGCGCGCGTACTCCGAATAGCTGAGGCCGACGCGCGACTCGACCCATTCGGCTCCCCCGATCAGCGCGCGAGCCTGGACGACGAGAAAGGCGGCGAAGAGCGCGACGACGAGGGCCACGGCCACGGTGATCGCGGATCCGAACGCGGGTCGGGGACGCGGGAGCTCGACCTCCGCCGGGCAGCGGGCGAGGTGGAGCCCCGCGAGGAGTCCGTCCATGACCCATGCGAGTGCCGCGATCATCACCAGATGGTCGAGGGCCTCGTCCAGGGAATCGCCGAGCTCGGCGGTGTACCTGGCGAAGAGGGGATCGGCGGCGGCGAAGAGCGTGCCGAAGAGAACGAGGAGCGGCGCCGCGAGTGCGGCCCCGCCGAGGGCGACCCTCACGGAGCGCCGGGGGAGCGTGAGTCGCTCGCCGCTCCGCGCGCCCGCGAAGACGACCGCCGATCCCATGATCGCGCTCCCGACGGCCGCGCAGGCGGCCATCGCGAGCGCCGTGACGCCGGCCCGCGCCGGCCGGTCCAGGAATGCGACGCCCCAGGCGACGATCGCCGCCCCGCCGAAGAGGCCCTGCAGGACGGGCGAATCCCGCCAGACGATGAGGAGCCCGAACGCCGCCGACAGGGCCAGTGCCCCTAGCGAGGCGCGTTCGGATCGAAAGGCGATCGCGGTGCCCGCCGAGGCGAGCACCCACGCCCCCGCACCCAGGCCCGACGGCCCGGGGCGCAGGAGGAGATCGCCGAGGAGGCCGAGGATCAGCGCGGACAGGACGATTCCGCAGGCCCGGTGCGGAGTACGCATGGGGGGATCCTATCGCCTCTATTTCGTGACTGTCAAGTACTTTGTCATAAAAAGTAATAGATCGCGAGCACCCCTCGAATCGCTTCTGGACAGCCCGCGCGGCGGGGAGCAGGTTCGCCGCATGCGGCTCTGGCCGGGAACGAGCGGGTTCTCCTACGAGGAGTGGAAGGGGAGCTTCTATCCGGAAGATCTTCCCGACTCGGGCATGCTCGCCTGGTACGCGGAGCGCTTCCCGGCGGTCGAGATCAACAACACGTTCTACCGGATGCCGAGCCGCAAGCTCCTCGAGGGATGGGCCGCGCAGGTGCCGGAAGCGTTCCGTTTCGCGCTCAAGGCGTCGCGCAGGATCA
>DASSPT010000083.1:0-30631 GCA_035699465.1 Gemmatimonadota bacterium | reverse complement strand
GATCATCAACGAGGTCCGCGGCGTCAACCGCGTGACCTACGACGTCTCGAGCAAGCCTCCGGCGACCATCGAGTGGGAGTGAGCTGAAGTTCCGGCTGCTGGCGCCGCGTCAGGGGGACGCGGGAGCGGTGTCCGCTGGCTCCTCCACGGGTACCGCCTCCTCCACGGGGGCCGTCTCCTCCACGGCCGGCTCCACGCCGGGCTCCACGGCGCCCGGCTGGACGACCGGAAAGAGCGTGTCGAGGCGGGCCGACACCCGCGCATAAGACCGCGTCATCAGGTCGTCGTTCTGCCCGTGGACCTCCACGAACGCACGCAGATCCTCCTCGGCGACACCGTGCTCCCGCAGGATCTCCGCGGCGCGCCGCGTATAGGCCGCCGTGTCGGGAAGGAGCTGGATGCGCGCCACCACCAGATCGGACAGCGCCCTGGTGAACGTCCGCTCGTCGATCGTCGGACGGTCCGGCTCCGGCGGCGGGAGTTCTTCGCTGCAGGCCCAGGCGAAGACGAGCGCGGCGAGGAGCGCGCGCGGAAGGAGGTTGTGCCTTCGCATGACGCACAAGATGGGGAGGGGCCGCTGGTGCCGCCAAGGTTGGCCCGGCAGGTGGGCGATCCTATCTTCCGGGGAGTGAGGCGGCTCTTCCCGACCTTCGCGACCCTCCTTCTGTTCCTCACGCTTCCGGCGGCGCGCTCGCCGGTCTTCGCCCAGCGGGCCGTGGCGATCTCGCCGGACGTCGGCAGCGAGGCCCTGTTCCACCTCGCGCTGGAAGCGCGGCGCAACGGAGACGAGCGGCTGGCCGGCATCGTGCTGGAGCGCGTCGTGCGCCTCGATCCCGAGGCCGTGCTGCCTCGCCTGGAATGGGCCGAGGTGCTGCTCTCCCTCGGGGAGCCCGGTCTGGTGGAGGCCCTGCTCGTGCCGGTTGCCGAGCGCATCGAATCCGAAGCCGGCAAGCGGCCGGATTCGGCCGCCCGGTTCTACCGTCTCCGCGGAAACGCGGCGGCGCGCGCGGGGCGGAAGGCGGATGCTCTCGAGCTCTACGAGCAGGCGATAGCCCTCGCTCCGTACGATCTCGGACTTCGCGGGCTCGTCGTCTCCATGTATCGCGCGCGCGGGGACGAGAGCTCGGCCGCGCGCCATCTCGTGGCGGCTGCCTCGATCCGGCCCCAGGACTTCGATCTCCATCTCGAAGCGGGGCGCGCTCTCCTGGTGGTCGATCGCTTCATAGACGCCGAAAACGAGTTCCGCATGGCGTTGAGGATCGATCTGCAGTCGGTTCCCGCATGGCAGGGGTTGGGGGAGTCCCTCGCCGGGCAGGAGAAATGGGCCGACGCCGAGGAGGTCTACCGCGGCGTGCTTCCCCTGGCACCCGAGTCCGCCCCGCTCCACGAGCTCCTCGGGGACGTGCTCCTGGCTGGCGGCCGCGCCAAGGAGGCGCTCGTCTGGTACAACCGAGCCGCCGCGCTGGGGGGATCGGCGGCCCCGGCGCTGGCCGACAAGATCGAGCAGGCACAGGCCCAGTTACGGCCGTGACTGGGGGTCGCGCGTGCGTTCCCGTCGCGATGCTCGCCGCATCCGCCGCGCTGGGCTGCGTGGCCTCGCTGACGACGGAAGCCGCCCGAGCGCTCGAAGCGGGCGTCGACCCGCAGTCCGTTGTGGCCGAGCTGTCCGCGATCCACTCGGCGATCGAGCGCAGCAAGCGGATCTTCGACGTGACGCTGGTCGAAGGCAATCGGCGCTTCCATGGCGAAGGCGCGCTGTCCTATCGCTCCCGGCCGCTCGCAGCTCGCGGAGACGTCTTCGGACCACAGTCGACGCCGGTTCTGCGGTTCGCCCTGTTCGGGGACACGCTCACGGTGGTGCTGCCGCGGGAGGGCGAGGTCCTGCGTGGCCGTCTGGGTGATCCGCGCTTCGCGGAGCTGACCGGCGAGCGGGCGCTCGTCACGCCGGAAGTACTGGGCGCGCTGCTCGGCGCCTACGACGTCCGGCGTTGGATGGAGCGATCGGAGCGGGTGGCCTCCGCAGTCCACGATGACCGCCGCACGCTTTACATTTGGGAGGCCGGCGCGCTGCACGCGCTCACTGTGCGAGGCGGACGGCTGGTGGAGTACCGGCAGGCGACGGGCGGCGAGCTCGCGTACCGTGTGGAGTTCGAGGAGTTCACCGCGGTGGACGGCCGGGACAGCCCGCGGCGGGTCGTGGTGCGGGACTTCGCCCGCGACCGATGGCTGGTGCTGGAAGTGACTCGCGAGCACGAGGAGGTCGAGGATGCGGTCTTCCTGCCGCTCCCATAGCAAACCCAGGCTCCCCGCGTGGATCCCGGCCGCCGTCGCGCTGGCCGGGATCGTGGCCTGCGGGTACTCCTTTCGCTCACCCGTGCCGGCGCACCTCAACACCGTGTACGTCCCCACGTTCCAGAACGAAACCCGCGAGTTCCAGCTCACCCAGCAGCTCACGGAGCGCGTGATCGGCGAGTTCCTCAACGAATCGCGTCTACAGCTGGTGGGGGACGAGGAGGACGCAGATCTCCTCGTCGTGGGGACCATCAAGAGCTACGAGGAGGAGGCGCTCTCCTACGATCCCGGACAGGCCGCCAACCCCGACGTGTTCAACCGGCGCGTCCTCCTGACCGTGGACGTGCGGCTCGAGGATCAAGTCAGAGACGAGACGCTCTGGGAGAGCGCGTCGCTTCGTGAGTGGGGCGAATTCAGCGAGGAGCAGGGAGAGACCCGCGAGGACGGCATTCAGCGGGCGATCGACAAGATCTCCGAAGAGCTCCTGCGGCACGTGGTGGAGGAATTTTGATACGCGCATTCCTCTGGTTGGCGGTGCTGGGAGCCGGCATTTACATTGCGACGCGCTACGCGGCCCCACAGATTCGGGCCTGGCGATTCGAGGACGCGATGACGCAGACCGTCCGGCTGTCCGAGGCCGCGGGGGAGCCGGAGATGCGCCGCGCGCTCCTCGATACCGCGATCGATCTCCACGTTCCCCTGTCTTCGCCTCGCCTGCAGGTCCATCGGGATCTCAGTGGACGGACTCTCATCTCCGCGTCATGGGAGGAGATCGTCAGCATAGGGGCGTGGAAGCTCGGAGAGTGGGTGGACACGCTGCACTACGCGTACGAGGTGCGGGAAGGTTACGGAAACCAGTGAGCCCGTTGCTCGAGAAAAAAGTGCTGGTGCTGAACCAGAACTACGAGCCGCTGACGGTGTGTCACGCTCAGCGTGCCGTCGTGCTGGTGGTGCTGGGCAAGGCCGAGATCGTAGAGCGCTACGACGTGGTGGTCCGGTCCGTTTCGCGCGCGGTGCCCCTGCCGTCCGTGGTCCGGCTCAGCGTTTACATCCGCGCGCCTCGTCAGCCGGTGGCGCTTACCCGACGCAACGTCCTCAAGCGCGACGGATATCGGTGCCAGTACTGCGCCACTCGCCGGGGTCCCATGACCACCGACCACGTCGTGCCGCGCTCGCTCGGTGGCAGCGACAGCTGGACGAACCTCGTCTGTGCGTGCATCCGATGTAACAATCGAAAGGGCAGCCGCACTCCGGAGCAAGCGAACATGCCGCTGCTGAGACCTCCCCGGCGACCGCACCGGTATACCCAGATCACATTCTACTCGGCGATTCCCGACAAGCGCTGGAGACCCTACCTGTTCCTGGACTGAGACCCGCCACTCGCAACGGGGGAGCTCATGGAAGGAACCGCGCATCTCGTCGACGTAGCGCGTTTTTTCTACATCCTGTTCGTAGTCCTGGTCGCCGCGAAGCTGGCCGGCGAGCTGTTCGAGCGCATCGGTCAGCCGGCCGTGCTCGGCGAGCTGGTGGCAGGGGTCGTCCTGGGAAGCTCGATGCTGGGAGTAGTCCCCGTGGACCCGGGCGACCCGTACGGCTCCATCGTGCACGTGATGGCCGAGATCGGCGTCGCGATCCTGCTGTTCGAGATCGGGCTGGAGACCGATCTCCGCGAGATGTTCAAGGTCGGGTCCGCCGCTTTCATGGTCGCCGTCGTGGGGGTCGTGCTGCCGTTCGCGTTCGGCTATCTATTCTGGTGGATGTACATGAACGACGCGGGTCTGGTCGCGATCTTCGTCGGCGCCACGCTGACGGCGACATCGGTCGGAATCACCGCTCGGGTGCTCGCCGATATCGGAAAGATCCACACGTCGGAGGCGCGGATCATCATCGGCGCCGCGGTGATAGACGACATCCTGGGACTCCTCATCCTGGCCACGGTGGAAGGGTTGGCCGAGACGGGTCAGGTGTCGGTGACGGGAGTGGCCAAGCTCTTCGGGGTGGCGCTCGGATTCCTGGCGGCGGCGATGGTGGTGGGGCTCCTGACCGCACGTCCGCTGTTCGAGCTCGTGAACCGGATGCGCGTTAGGGGGATTATCGTGACGGCGGCGCTCGCGTTCGCCCTGCTCCTGGCGTACCTGGCCGACGGCGTGGGTCTGGCGCCGATCGTGGGCGCGTTCGCGGCCGGGCTGATCCTGTCGCGGACGAATCAGTTCGATGCGATCGTCGAGCGGATCAAGCCCGTGGCGGATGTGTTCACGCCGTTGTTCTTCGTCTCGGTCGGGGCGGCCGTCGACGTCACGATCCTGGATCCGCGAGATCCCACGAACCACGAAATCCTCATCCTGGGCGGAGCGCTGTTCGTGATCGCGGTGCTGGGCAAGATCGCCGCCGGCTTCGGCGTGTTCTGGCGCAAGATGAATCGCCTGGCGGTGGGTATGGGAATGGTGCCGCGCGGCGAGGTGGGATTGATCTTCGCCCAGCTCGGGTTGCTGGCGGGAATCCTGTCGCGGGACGTGTTCTCGGCCCTTCTGATCATGGTCATGGGTACGACGCTGATGACGCCGCCGCTCCTCAAGATTCTGTTCCAGCGTTCTGAATGAGCCCCGAGGACAGGCCTCTGCTCTCGGTCGTGATCCCCGTCTACAACGAGGCGGGAACGATCGGGGTGATTCTCTCTCGCGTGGCCGCCACGCCGCACGACAAAGAGATCATCGTAGTGGACGACGCTTCGACGGACGGCTCGCGCGAGTACCTGGAGTCCATCGATCGGGGAGAGACGGTCGTGAAGGATGCGGCCGGTGAGCCCGCTCGCGTCCGCGTCCTTTTCCAGCCGCAGAATCGCGGCAAAGGTGCCGCGCTCCGGCGCGGGTTCGAGGCCGCGAGGGGCCGCATCCTGCTCGTCCAGGACGCGGACCTCGAATACGACCCTCAGGACTACGACGTGCTCCTGCGGCCGATCCTCGAGGGGCAGGCGGACGTCGTGTACGGCTCCCGCTTCCTGGGCGGCCCGCAGCGGGTGCTCCTGTTCTGGCATTATCTCGGGAACCGCACGCTGACGCTGTTGTCGAACATGCTCACGAATCTGAACCTCACCGACATGGAAACCTGCTACAAGGTGTTCCGCAGGGAGGTCCTGGAAGGCATCGGTACGCTGCGGTCGGACCGCTTCGGCTTCGAGCCGGAGTTCACCGCGAAGGTGGCGCGCCGCCGCTTTCGCGTATACGAGACGCCCATCGCCTACCACGGACGTGATTACGGGGAGGGAAAGAAGATCACCTGGCGCGACGGCGTGGCCGCGCTGTGGCACATCGTGCGGTACCGCGTGGCCGACTGATGCAGGTCGAGGGCCTCCCCGGGGTCCAGCAGCCCTCGGCGCCCGACACCACCGCCGCGCTGGACAGGATAGGCGGCGCGGTCGAGCGGGTGACGGAGGTCCGATCCGCCGAAGACCTCTGGCGCTTGGCGGGGGAGTTTCGCGAAGAGCTGATCCGGTTCGCCTTCCAGGCCCTGATCGCCGTGGGGGTGCTGGCGGCGTTTCTGGTCGTGTACTGGGCGGTGCGCGCCACTCTGCGACCGGTATTCGAGCGGTCGCGACTCGAAGACGACGCGCGCAACCTGCTCGAGAATCTGGCCAAGTACACGATCCTGGGGTTCGGGGTGATCCTGGCGCTGGACCAACTCGGTTTCAACGTCACCAGCCTGATCGCCGGTCTCGGGGTGGCGGGGCTGGCGCTGGGATTCGCCGCCAAGGACACGCTGGCCAACTTCATCGCCGGCGTGACGATCCTCTGGGACCGCCCGTTCCGCGTCGGCGACCGGGTCGATGCCGACGGAGAGCACGGCCAGGTCAAGAAGATTACCCTGCGCTCGACCCGGATACACACGGCGGACAACAAGGTCGTCATCATCCCCAACCAGAACATCGTCAACAGCAAGATCGTCAATCACACGATGCAGGCGTCGCTCCGCGCGGTGATCCCCTTCGGGATCGCTTACGAGGCCGACATCGCCAACGCCCGGGAGGTGGCGCTGGCGGTCGTGAACGGAGACGAGCGTGTTCGCGAGCGACCGCCGCCGGAAGTGGGGGTGGTCGAGCTGGGGGCTTCGTCGGTCAACATGGAGCTTCGCATGTGGCTGAGGAACCCCCACCACGAGGGGCCGATCCTGTCGGAGTACCTGGAGAAGATCAAGCTGGCGCTGGACGCGTCCGGGATCGTGATCCCGTACCCGCACCTGACGGTACACATAGAGCGGAGCGACTCGGGGAGCCCGCCGCCCGGAGCGGAGACTCCGCGCGGGGAGGCTCCGTGACCTCGCCCCGCCTCTTCACCGAGGCCCCCGGGGAGCGCTTTCGGGAGGGTGGGCTTCCACGCGTGGAGTCGGCCTTCGCGCCGGGCCTGGTGGCGGCGGTGACGACGCGCGAGCTGGACTTCGGCAGGCACACCGAGTCGCGCGCCCGGGATGTCTCCGATGCGCATCGCGCCCTGCTCGAATGGGCGGCGGAGGGATTCGACCTCGTGGTTGGGGGGTCCCAGGTCCACGGGGCCCGGCTGTTCCACGCCGACGGCGTGCGTGTGCCGGAGAGCGGGGAGCGGCGGGGACCGGCGACGGTGCGCGTGGCGGGGTACGACGGGTTCATCACCTCCCGCCCCGGCGTGCTGCTGACGGTCGGGATCGCGGACTGCGTGCCCGCCTTCCTGGCCGCTCCGGGCCGTGGCGCGGTAGCGCTGCTGCATGCCGGCTGGCGTGGGGTGGCCGGGGAGATCGTCCCGCTGGCGATCGCGGCGCTCGAACGCGAGCTCGAGGTGCCCGCGCGCGAGATCGTGGCCTGGTGGGGTCCGGCCATCGGCCCCTGCTGCTATCCGGTGGGCCGCGAGGTCGTCGAGGCGCTCGAAGCCACGACGGCGGGCCGGCGCCCCGAGGGCTGGCTCGAGGCGGATGGCTCCACGGCGCGGGTCGACCTGCGCGCCGCATTGACCCTCCAGGCGGAGGCCGCCGGCGTGCGGCCCGGTGCCATCTCCTCCTCGTCCCTCTGCACTTCCTGCGATCGGCGGCTCCACTCCTACCGGCGTGAGAGCGGCGGCGGCGGGAGGATGCTGGCCCTCGCCGGCTACCCGAGAAAGGGCCGCTGACGGGTTTGCCGCAGGGCGGGATTGGGGTATATTGGATTCGAAGTGGGGCGCAATCCCCACTTTTTTTCTTCCGCGGCCGTCGAGAGCCATGCCTGACCCCAGCCGCCTGATCGCCGTCATCGAGCCGATCGTCGAGCAGGCGGGTGCCGAGCTGGTCGACCTGGAGGTCGCCGGATCGCACGGCCGTCCGGTCGTGCGTGCCTACGTGGACACGCTTGGGGGGATCACCCTCGACGAGTGCGCCCGGCTCTCGCGGCTCGTGGAGGCGGAGCTCGAGCGCTCGGGCATGGTGCCGGAGCGGTACGTCCTCGAAGTATCGAGCCCCGGGATCGACCGCCCGCTCACACGGCGGCAGCACTTCGAACGGTTCGTGGGCCACGAGATAGACGTGCGCCTGTACTCCAAGCGCGACGGCCGTAAGAAGTTCGTAGGAACGCTGGAGCGGGTGGAGGGCACGGAGCGGGGGTTCCGGATCATCGTCCGGGACGAGCAGGAGAGCTGGACATTCGCCGACGACGAGATCGCGCGCACCAGGCTTCACGTCCGATGGTAGAAACGATAGACAGGAGTCACTACGGATATGGCGATGGAGATCCTTGACGCCTTCGGGCAGCTCACCCGTGAAAAGGCGATCGACAAGAGCGAGGTCATCGAGCTGGTCAAGGCCGGCATGCTCGCCGCCGTGCGCCGCAACTACGGTCCGGAGGCGAACGCGGACATCCTCGTCGATCCCGCCTCCGGCGACATCAGCATCTACCTGCTGAAGGAGGTCGTCGAGGACGAGGAGCATCTCGAGGATCCCTCCCGCCAGATGACCATCGAGCAGGCCAAGGCCCTGCCATACGTCAACGAGCCGTGGGGCGACGGTGAGCCGCAGCCCGGCCAGATCGCCGAGATCCCACTCGATTTCCGCCTGTTCGGCCGCAACGCGATTCAGGCCGCCAAGCAGATGATCATCCAGAAGGTCCGCGAGGAGGAGCGGAACCGAATCCGCGACGAGTACGAGGACCGCATCGGCGAGCTCGTGTCCGGGACGGTCCAGCAGGTCGATCGCGGCAACGCCCTGGTGTTCCTCGATCGGCGAACCGAAGCGATCATGCCGGCCCGCGAGCAAGTGCGGCGCGAGTATCTGCGCCAGGGCGAGACCGTTCGCGCGCTGCTGCTGGACATCAAGGAGTCGACCAAGGGGCCGCAGCTGATCCTCAGCCGCACCCATCCGGACTTCGTGAAGGCCCTGTTCGCTCTCGAGGTTCCGGAGGTCTATCAGGGCATCGTGGAGATCCGGGCCATCGCGCGCGAGCCGGGCAGCCGCTCGAAGATCGCCGTGTGGTCTCGCGATCCGCACGTCGATCCGGTCGGCGCCTGCGTGGGCTTGAAGGGAAGCCGCGTGCAGGCGGTCGTCAGCGAGCTGGGGGGAGAGCGGATCGACATCGTGCCGTGGACGGACGACCCGCGACAGTTCATCGCCCAGGCGCTCTCTCCGGCCGACGTGTACAAGATCATCCTTCACGAGCGCGGCGAAGTGGATGACGGCGGGCTGTTCTCGGAGCTGCGCGGCTCGCCCTTCCAGACCAAGCCTCGCTTCCGCGGTCCGACGGCGGCCCCGGCGCCGTTCCAGCCGGCCAGTCCGGAGGAGACGGCGGCCGCTCTGGAGGCCTCCAAGGCGGCGCGCGCTCGCCGCGAGGCCCGCAAGGAGAGCGATGCGCTGGAAACGGAGGAGCAGCCGGCCGAAGCCGTAACCGCCGACGGACGGAAGCCCGAGAGCGGCGCCGACACGGCGCAAGCCGGAGAGACCGCCGAGCGCTCCGCCGAGCGTCGCGCGACCGTCGTATGCGCCGAGGATCAGCTGTCGCTGGCGATCGGACGCTCGGGGCAGAACGTCCGCCTCGCTTCGAAGCTGACCGGGTACAAGATCGATCTCGTGAGCAAGCAGGAATACCTGGCGAAGGAAGAGGAGATCCTGTTCGGCCGCAAGCCGGAGCCCGTCGAGGCGGCGGGAACGGAAGCGATGTCCGAAGCCGCGGCCGGCGGCGAGGACTTCCCCCTGAGCCAGGTGCCGGGGGTCACCCCCGAAGCGGTGGCCGCTCTCTCGGCGGCGGGGTATCGAACGTTCGAGGACATCATCAACCTGGAGCGCGAGGACCTGCTCGGCATCGCGGGGATCGACGACGCAACCGTCGACGTGCTCATGCGAATGATCGACGAGCTGACGGTCGAGGTCGACGAGGAGTGGGACGAGGAGTCCGGAGAGTACGTGGAGAGCTCGTCGGATGGAGAGTCGGCGGTGGCCGAAGCCGTGGCCGAAGGCGAATCGGACGGTGAGGTCCAATCTTCGCTCGGTGAGCTCGAGTCCCTGGGCGCGGACGAGGCGGAGGGCTCGGAGGAGAGCGCCGCCGGCGAGGCCGCGCCCCAGGAAGGCGACGAGAACGGCCAGCAGAGCGGGGGCTGAGCGGGTCCCGGAGGCGCTTAAGCCCCGTGTCGCCGGCCTGCTCAGGCAGGCGCGCAGGGCGGGGCGCATCGTCGTCGGGATCGCGCTGACGAAGCAATGCGTGCGCGACGGACGCGCCAAGGCGATCTGGATCGCGGATGATCTCTCGGAACGCCGGGAGGAGTCGCTACTGGAGCGTTGGAGCGCCGCCGGCGTCAGTATCTATTCGGGTTGGACGAAGGACGAGCTGGGGGATCTGGCCGGCAAGCCCGCGGTGGCGGTGCTGTCGGTGACGGATCTGAACATCGCAGCCGGCGTATCGCAGATCCTCGCCGCGGCGGTGTCCAACGAAGAAGAACGGCGAGGAGGGGAACGAGGCTAGTGGCGAAGATCCGCATATACGAGGTGGCACGTCAATTCAACGTGTCGAGCGAGGCGATGGTCAATCTCCTGAGGGAGATGGACTTCCCGGTGAAGAACCACATGTCTTCGATCGACGAGGAGACAGTCCAGCGCATCCGCGGCAAGTTCGACCAGGAGAAGGAAGCGGTCAAACACGCCGAGGAGGAGAAGAAGAAGAAGCTGGAAGAGGCCAAGCGAGCGCGACGCGTCGAGAAAACCAAGACGAAGCCTGCGGGCGAGGTCGAGGTCGAGGTTCACACCCCGACCGCGGTCCAGCCGGGAATCGCGGTCGAGCCGGCGGACGTCGACGGAGACGAGCAACCCGGGCGGCGCCGACGCCGCCGCCGTCGCCGGCGCGTGGATCAGGCCGCCGTCGAGGCGAACATCAAGAAGACGCTGGCCAAGATGGAGGGCAAGTCCCCACGCCGGCGCAAGCGCGTGCGCAAGGAAGAGAGCGACGAGCCGATCGACGTCGCCGAGCCGGAGAACCTGATCCGGGTAACGGAGTTCGTGTCGGTGGGCGAGCTGGCGGATCTCATAGAGGTGCCAGCCACCCGGATCATCCAGGCGTGCATGGAGCTGGGCCTGATGGTAACGGTGAACCAGCGTCTCGATTTCGACACGATCAGCCTGATCTGCGAGGAGTTCGGCTACACCGCGCAGCGACAGGACGCGTTCGTGCTGGACGAGCCGGAGGAGGAGGAGGTCGCCGAGGAGAACCTGGAGCCGCGGCCCCCCGTGGTCACGGTCATGGGCCACGTCGATCACGGCAAGACGTCCCTCCTCGACTTCATCCGTCAGACGAACGTCATCGCCGGCGAATCTGGCGGCATCACCCAGCACATCGGCGCGTACGAGGTCGAGCTGGACGACGAGCGCTCGGTGACGTTCCTGGATACGCCGGGCCATCAGGCGTTCACCGCCATGCGGGCGCGCGGCGCGCAGGCCACGGACATCGTCATCCTCGTCGTGGCCTCCGACGACGGCGTGATGCCCCAGACCGTCGAGGCCATCGATCACGCGCGGGCAGCCGGCGTCCCGCTGGTAGTGGCAGTCAACAAGATCGACCTGCCGGATGCGCGGCCCGATCGCGTCAAGCAGGAGCTCATGCAGCACAAGGTCGTCATCGAGGAGTTCGGTGGAGACGTCCTCTGCGCCGAGGTGAGCGCGAAGACGGGCGCCGGGATCGACGACCTGCTGGAGAAGGTGATGCTCCAGGCCGACGTGCTCGACGTCCGCGCGAATCCGGACCGCAATGCCCGCGGCGTCGTGATCGAATCCGAGCTCGACAAGGGCAAGGGGCCGGTCGCCACCGTTCTCGTCACCGCCGGCACGCTGAAGATCGGCGACGCGTTCATCTGCGGCCTGTTCGACGGTCGGGTGCGGGCGCTCCTCGACGAGCGGGGGAACAACGTCCAGGAGGCGGGACCGTCTCAGCCGGTTCGGGTGCTGGGGTTCAGCGGGGTCCCGGAGGCAGGCGACGGCTTCGCGGTGCTGGGGGACGACGGGGAGGTGCGGGACATCGCGCAGCGCCGGCAGCGCCTCCAGCGGGAGCAGGGGTTCCGGCGCACCAAGGAGCCGACCACGCTAGAGGAGCTCTACGCGCAGGTCCAGGCCGGAGAGATATCGCGCCTCAACGTGATCCTGAAGGGAGACGTCGGCGGCTCGGTCGAGGCGCTGGCCGACGAGCTCACCAAGCTCTCCACCGACGAGGTCAAGGTCGACGTCATCCATCGCGGCGTGGGGGCGATCACCGAGAACGACGTCCTGCTGGCGGCCGCGTCCGACGCCATCATCATCGGCTTCCACGTTCGGCCCGACGCGCGGGCGCGCGCCGCGGCGGAGCGCGAGGGGGTCGATATCCGCGTCTATCGCGTCATCTACGAGGTCGTGGACGATGTCCGGCTGGCGATGGAAGGTCTGCTGGCGCCGGAGAAGCGCGAGGTCGTCCTCGGCTCCGCCGAGGTGCGCGAAACGTTCAAGATCCCGAAGGTGGGCACGATCGCGGGGTGCTTCGTCTCCGACGGCACGATTCCGCGGACCGCGCGCGTCCGGGTGGTGCGCGACGGCGTCGAGGTGTACGAGGGCGTCATCGGATCGCTCAAGCGGTTCAAGGACGACGTGCGCGAGGTGCGCGAGGGTTACGAGTGCGGGATCAACGTCGAGGGGTTCAACGACGTGAAGGTGGGGGATGTGATCGAGGCATACAAGATCGAGGAGGTCCAGAGAACATTGGCGTGAAGCGTGATGGCAGCCCATCTGCTGCGTTGCGTTCCTCGACACTCGCTACGCCCTGACGCGTCACTGAGCTGAGGCCCAGGCGTATGACGCGCCCACAGACCAGCTCGTGAGAGCTTAGGCGTCGATTCTCTCTTCATCGGGTGCGGCATGCCCTTTGTCGGATATTCGGTTTTCGACATCCACGTCCAGAACGTCCATTCCCTGAAAGAGAAGCGATTCGTGGTGCGGAGCGTGAAGGATCGCATCGCGCAGAAGTTCAACGTGGCGGTGTCCGAGACCGGGCACCTCGACAAATGGCAGCGCTGCGAGCTGGCGGTCGCGTCGGTGGCCGGCGAGCGGCGCTCTGTGGAGCGCACGCTGGAAGGCATTCGATCGCTGCTGGACGGTGAGCCCGAGCTGCGCGTCATCTCGGACGAGACGGAGATCCTCTGAGCCCGTGACCTCTCATCGCACCCGTCGCACCATCCGCGTGGACGAGCTCCTCAAACAGGAGCTCGCCGGCCTCATCCGCGACATGAAGGACCCGCGCGTCGGCTTCACGACCGTGATGGACGTGCGCACCAGCCCTGATCTCCGGCATGCGCGAGTCTACGTCAGCGTCCTGGGCGACGAAGAGGACAAGCAGGAGACGGTGGGGGTGCTCCAGAGAGCGCGCGGGTACCTCCGCGCCCGGCTGGGACGCGACATCACGCTGAAGTATCTGCCGGAGCTCCACTTCGAGCTTGACCGGACGCTCGAGCAGGCGGCGCGCATCGACGCGCTACTGGACGAGCTGGACCCGGACGGCGGAACGGAGCCCGCCGGAGGCGCAGCGGAGGAAGAGGAGTGACGGCCGGGATCCTGGCGGTCGACAAGCCCGAAGGCCCGACCAGCCACGACGTGGTCGACGTCGCCCGCCGGTCCCTCGGCACCCGGCGGGTAGGACACTTCGGAACCCTCGACCCCTTCGCCAGCGGCCTCCTCGTGCTCGGGATCGGGCCGGCGACGCGCCTGGCCCCATTCTGCACGGATCATCCCAAGACCTATCGCGCGATCGTGCGGCTCGGCGCGCGCAGCGACACCGACGACATAGAGGGGAACATCGAGGAAGTCGCGGTGCCGTCGGTTCCCGAGCGCTCCGCGGTCGAGGAGGCGTGCGCCGCCTGGCTGGGGACCCTCCTCCAGGTGCCGCCCGCGTATTCTGCCAAGCACGTAGACGGCGGCCGCGCGTACGCGCTCGCCCGCGCGGGCCGCTCTGTCACCCTCGAGGCGGTACCCGTCCGGATCGATTCCATCCGGATCGAGCGTTACGCGTGGCCGGAGCTCGAGATCCTGGTCCGCTGCGGTCCCGGCACGTACTTGCGGGCTCTGGCCAGGGACCTTGGGGAACAGCTCGGAACGGGGGGATTGTGCGCCGCCCTGCGGCGGCTGGGGTCCGGGCCCTTCCGCGTCGATGAAGCGCTCTCCTGGCACGCGCTCGCCGATCCGGACGTCGCGCGGACGGCCCTCCGGCCGTCCTGGACGGCGGTTGCGGACCTGCCCGCCATCGTCCTCGACGGGGAGCGCGCGCGCGCGTTCTCGGCGGGCCGGGAAGTGACCGTTGCGGCCGGGGAAGTGACCGTTCCTGCCGGCGAGCACCTTCCGTCCGTCCGGGCGAGGGTGCATGGGGAGCACGGGTTCGTCGGCATCGGAGGCGTCGAGCCCGCGCAGGCAGGGCCGAATGGACGGAGCGGGCCCGCGCGCCTGCGTCCACGTCGCGTCCTCTTCCCGGACGGCGAGGATGCTGCGTGACGGCCGAGCTTCCGGGGACGCGCGGGACCACCGTCACGGTGGGCACCTTCGACGGGATCCATCGAGGGCACCAGGCGGTGCTCGGCGAAATCGTGCGCCGCGCCCGCGAGGCGGGCCGCGCCGCCGTGCTCGTCACGTTCGACCCGCATCCGCTGGAGATCGTCGCGCCGGAGCGCGCGCCCGCGCTCCTCACCGTGGCTGACGAGCAGCGGCTCCTGTGGCCGCTTTTCGGGCTCGACTACGTGCATGTGGTCCGCTTCACGGAGGCGGTACGCCAGATGCCGCCTGAGGTGTTCGTGCGCGACGTCCTCGTCCGGCGGCTGCGCGTAGGCGAGCTCGTGATCGGCTACGATCATGGCTTCGGCAAGGACCGGTCGGGGAACGTCGACGTGCTGCGGCGGCTGGGAGCGGAGATCGGATTCGCGGTGGACGTCGTGGGTCCTGTCGAGGTCGATGCGGAGCCCGTCTCGAGCAGCCGTGTCCGCCGGGCGGTGGAGACCGCCGATTTCGCGTCCGCCGAACGAGGCCTGGGGCGCCCGTACTCCGCCCTCGGCCGCGTGGAGCCCGGCGCCGGTCGCGGTCGGGGCATCGGCTTCCCGACCGCCAACGTGCGCCTCGAGGACCCTCGCAAGTGCCTGCCGCCGGACGGCGTGTACGCCGTGCGCGTCGAGCTAGACGGTGCGCTCCACGACGGGATGGCGAACCTCGGGGGTCGTCCCACGTTCGGGGAAACGGAACGTGGGTTCGAAGCGCACTTGTTCGACTGGAACGGGGAAGCGCTCTACGGGGCGCGGCCGCTGGTCGAGTTCGTGGCCCGCCTGCGGCCGACTGCGCGCTTCGAGGGCCGGGAGCAGCTGGCCGCGCAGCTCGAAAGGGACCGGCAGGCGGCCATGGAGAGACTCGGACGCTCGTGAAATACGTCGGCCGGGGTGGTCTAAGGGCTCAATGGGCGCTATTTTACCCGACTGTACTCCTATTCGCGGTAGATCCGCATCATCGTGAACATCCACAACCAGGCGCAGATGAGTCTCGGCACGACCGAAAAGAGCAAGGTCATCGAGCGGTTCCGGGTAACTGAGGAAGACACCGGCTCCGCCCGCGTCCAGATCGCCCTCCTGACGCAACGCATCAACGATCTCACCGACCACTTCCGAACCCACGCGAAGGACCATCACGGACGGCGCGGGCTGCTGAAGATGGTGGGGCGTCGCCGCCGCCTGCTGGACTACCTGAGGCGCAAGGACGTGGACGAGTATCGCCGCATCCTGGAGGAGCTCAACCTCCGCAAGTAGCGGCGCGGCGCTTCGGGCCATCGCCGGAGCGCGAGCAGCTGTTTCACCCCGGACGGTACCCTTCCGGGATCCAGGTGGGTCAAGGCGATTGCTTCGGCGTGAGATGTCCGCGGCGCGCTAGCTCGATGCGCGCTCCGAATATCTTACGCGGAACACCTGTCGCCTGCCCTTCCGCTTCCCCTGAAGGCTCCGTTCCACCACATGCGAACGGGGGTCGTCTCCAAGACGACCTCACCTCAGGGAGAAGGAAATGCTCAAGACGACAACGAAATCCATTCGTGTAGGTCGCGAGGACCTCGTCATCGAGACCGGAAAGGTGGCTCGCCTGGCCAACGGCGCCGTCACCGTCCGCTACGGCGAGACGATCGTCCTCTGCACCGCCACGGCCAGCCCGAAGGCCGATCACTCCAAAGGCTGGTTCCCGCTCTTCGTCGAGTACCGCGAGCAGATGTACTCGGCAGGCAAGATCCCCGGCGGCTTCTTCCGCCGTGAGGGCCGCCCAGGCGAGAAGGAAGTTCTGTCCGCCCGCCTGATCGACCGCCCCTGCCGCCCGATGTTCCCCGAGGGCTTCATGCACGAAACGCAGCTCGTCTGCAACGTGCTGTCCTACGACGCGACGTACGATCCGGACGTGCTGGGGATCGTGGGTTGCGGCGCCGCGCTGGCCGTGAGCGGAATCCCGTTCGACGGACCGGTGGCCGGTGTGCGCGTCGGCATGGTCGACGGGGAGTACGTCATCAACCCGTCGTTCGAGGAGCTGGACCGGAGCGAACTGGATCTGGTTATCGCCGGCACCGCGGATTCCGTGGTGATGGTCGAAGGGGCCGGCGAAGAGGTCTCCGAGGAGGTGCTCCTGGGCGCCATGGAGGCGGGACAGCGGGCGATCGCGGAGATCTGCGGGGCCATTGCCGATCTCGGCCGCGAGGTCGGCAAGCCGACGATGGAGTGGCAGCCGCCGCTCCAGGACGAAGCGCTCGAGCGCCGCGTGCGCGAGAAGGTGGAGCCTCAGGTCCGCGAGGCGATGCGGATCGCCGACAAGGAAGAGCGCAACCGCACCCTGGACCGCATCCGCGAAGACGCGGCCAAGGCGTTCGAAGCGGAGCTCGGGGACGCGTACGGCGAGCGGTCGAGCCTGATCAAGAACGCGCTCAAGGCGACCGAGAAGTCCGTCATGCGCTTGCAGATCGTCGAGGAGAGCGTGCGCGCCGACGGTCGCGGGCCGAAGGACATCCGGCCGATCGAGATCGAGGTCGGAGTCCTGCCGCGCACACATGGGTCGGCGCTGTTCACGCGCGGCAGCACGCAGTCGCTGGGCACGGTCACGCTCGGCACCAGGCAGGATCAGCAGATGATCGACGACCTGGATCCCAAGTGGGACAAGAAGTTCATGCTGCACTACAACTTTCCGCCGTTCTCGGTGGGCGAGGTCGGTCGCTTCTTCACCGGCCGGCGCGAGATCGGTCACGGCGCACTGGCCGAGCGCTCGCTCAAGAGCGTGCTCCCGCCCCACGAGGAGTTCCCGTACACGATCCGCGTCGTCTCCGACATCCTGGAATCCAACGGGTCGTCCTCGATGGCGTCCGTGTGCTCCGGATCGCTGGCGATGATGGACGCGAGCGTGCCGATCCGGAAGGCCTGCGCCGGGATCGCGATGGGGCTCGTCAAGGAGGGGGACAAGGTCGTGGTGCTGTCCGACATCATGGGCATCGAGGACTTCCTCGGCGACATGGACTTCAAGGTCGCGGGCACGCGCGACGGAATCACCGGATTCCAGATGGACATCAAGATCAAGGGGGTGGCGTTCGAAGTGCTCCGCAGCGCCGTTCAGGAGGCGCGCGTGGGCCGGATGCACATCCTCGACGAGATGGACAAGGTGCTTCCGGCTCCGCGCAAGACGCTCAGCCGCTGGGCTCCGCGCATCCTGTCGATCACGGTGCCCAAGAACAAGATCCGCGACATCATCGGCACGGGCGGAAAGATCATCCGCGCGATGCAGGAGGAGACGGGGGCGAAGATCGACATCGACGACTCCGGCGTGGTCACCATCGCGTCCATCGAGGGAGCGGGCGGTGAGGAAGCTCTGCGCAGGATCGAGGCGATCATCGAGGAGCCCGAGATCGGCAGGGTCTACGAGGGGCCGGTCAAGAGCATCACCCCGTTCGGCGCCTTCGTGGAGATCCTGCCCGGCCGCGACGGCCTGGTGCACATCTCCGAGCTCGAGTATCGCCGCGTCGAGAAGGTCGAGGACGTGGTGCAGGAGGGCGAGATCATGCGCGTCAAGCTGATCGGCATCGACAATCAGGGGCGCGTGAAGCTGAGCCGCAAGGCGCTGCTGGACAAGCCGGAGGGATACGTGGAGCCGGAGCCTCGCGAGGATCGGGGGGACGGCGAGCGGCGGGGCGGCCGGGATCGCGGAGGACGCGACCGGGGCCGCGGAGGTCGTAGCGGCGGTAGCGGCGGCGGTCGCGGGAACCGCTAGACCCAGGGCCACAGAGCCGCTTCTCATTCTACGGAGGCCTGGATGCGGATAGGGGTGCCGCGGGAGATCAAGACGAACGAGAACCGGGTCGCGCTCCGGCCGGCCGGGGCCGAGATCCTCGTCAAGGATGGACACGAGGTCCGGGTCGAGCACAGCGCCGGCGAAGGGTCGGGCTACGCCGACCACGCCTACGAGGACGCGGGGGCCCGGATCGTGGACGGGCCCGACGAGGTCTTCGCGGAGAGCGACATGATCCTCAAGGTCAAGGAGCCCCTGCCCGCCGAAGTGGCGCGGATCCGCGAGGATCAGATCGTGTTCACGTACTTCCATTTCGCGGCCAGCCGCGAGCTCACGGAAGGGATGATCGCGTCCAGGGCGATCGCGATCGCCTACGAGACGGTGGAGGAGACGGACGGCACGCTACCCTTGCTGGTGCCGATGAGCGAGGTGGCGGGGCGGATGTCCGTGCAGGAAGGCGCCAAGTACCTCGAGAAGCTCATGGGCGGGCGTGGCATCCTGCTGGGAGGCGTTCCCGGCACGCCTCCCGCCGAAGTCGTCATCCTGGGCGGGGGCGTCGTAGGCATCAACGCGGCCAAGATGGCCGCCGGCCTGGGCGCCAGGGTGACGATCCTCGACGTGTCGCTCCCGCGCCTCCGGTACCTGGACGACGTCATGCCCGCCAACGTCGACCTGCTGTTCAGCGACCCGGTCACGATCCGGGAGATGATCTCCCGCGCGGATCTGCTGATCGGCGCCGTACTGCTGCCCGGCGCGAAGGCCCCCAATCTCGTGTCCCGGGAGGATCTGAAGCGGATGAAGGAAGGAGCCGTCATCGTCGACGTCGCAGTGGACCAGGGCGGCTGCATCGAGACTTGCCGTCCGACCACGCACGAGGATCCCGTGTTCGTGGTGGAGGGTGTGGTCCACTACTGCGTGGCGAACATGCCCGGCGCGGTACCGCGCACCTCGACCATCGCCCTGACGAGCGCCACGCTTCCCTACGCGCGCAAGATCGCGTCCCGGGGATGGGTCGACGCCTGCCGCGAGAGCCCGGCGCTGGCTTTGGGGCTCAATGTCGTGCGTGGCGAGGTAACGTATCCCGGGGTGGCCGAGGCGTTCGGCTTGCCCTGCAGGAACGTGGCGGAGATCCTGTCGTGATCCAATACCGGCGAGCTTCCGATCGGAGACGGTGAATGCATCCGCAAGACACCGGACTGGCGGACCTCCAGTTCCTCAGAGTGGGCGATCACGATCTCGCGCTGCCGTCCTACGCAACGACGGGCTCCGCCGGTCTCGACCTCTGCGCCGCGCACGCGCATCGCATCGAGCCGGGAGAGCGGAAGCTGGTCGGCACCGGTTTCGCGATCGCCTTGCCTTCGAATTGCGAGGGCCAGATCCGGCCCCGCTCGGGTCTAGCCGCGCGGAGCGGTCTCACGGTCCTCAACGCCCCCGGCACGATAGACGCCGACTATCGCGGCGAGGTGAAGGTCCTGCTCATCAACCTGGGCCTCGAGCCGGTCGAGATCACCTCCGGTGACCGCATCGCTCAGCTCGTGGTTGCTCCCGTCTCGAGGCTCCGCCTGATCGAAGTCGAAGACTTGCCGTCCACCGCTCGCGGCGCGGGCGGATTCGGATCGACGGGCAGGTAGCGATGCTGGGCTTCCTCCGATCCAGTACCGGGCCGTTCCTGTCGAGCGAGATCGCTGTCGACCTGGGCACCGCGAACACGCTGATCTACGTGAAGGGGCGCGGCATCGTGCTCAACGAGCCGTCGGTCGTCGCGCTGGATGCCGGCACTCGCGAGATCCTCGCCGTCGGCCTCGAGGCCAAGAAGATGCTCGGCCGGACTCCGGGTGGGATCATCGCCGTGCGGCCGCTCAAGGACGGCGTGATCGCCGACTTCGAGGTCACCGAGAAGATGCTGCGCGACTTTCTCGAGCGGGTCCTGAAGAACAGGTTCATGCCGGTACGCCCGAAGGTTCTCATCTCCGTGCCCAGCGGCATAACCGAAGTGGAGAAGCGGGCCGTTCGGGACAGCGCCGAATCGGCGGGCGCCAAGGAGGTCTATCTCGTGGCCGAGCCGATGGCGGCGGCGATCGGCGTCGGCCTGCCGGTGGAGACGCCGACCGGCAACATGGTCATCGACATCGGCGGCGGGACGACGGAGATCGCGGTCATCGCCCTGTCGGGCATCGTCAGCGACACCTCCATCCGGGTGGGGGGCGACGAGTTCGACGAGGCGATCCTCCAGTTCCTGCGCAAGACCTACAACATCCTGATCGGGGAGCCGACGGCGGAGCTCGTGAAGATGACGATCGGCTCCGCCTACCCCTCGGATCGCGGGGAAGAGGTCATGGAGGTCAAGGGACGGGACATCGTCTCGGGGATCCCCAAGACCGTCAAGGTCGGCTCGGCCGAGGTCCGGGAGTCGATCCAGGAGCCGATCGCCGCGGTGGTCGACGCGGTGCGCATGGCGCTCGAGCGCACGCCGCCGGAGCTGGCGAGCGACATCGTCGACCGCGGTATCGTGATGACCGGAGGCGGAGCCCTGCTGAAGGGGCTCGACTCGCTGCTCCGCGAGAATACCAGCCTGCCGATCAACGTGGACGAGGAGCCGCTGACGTGTGTGGTGCGAGGCACCGGCCGCATCCTCGACGACCCCGAGAAATACCGCGGCGTTCTTACTTTGTCCCGACACTAGAGGTTTCTGGCCGCTGAAAACGGCCTTCCGCGTTGCTTCGCCACAGAGACACTCCAGACCCGGACCACGTTCTGATGCTCTCCCCACCCGGAGCGACCTAGGTGGCGCTGTTCCGGTCGGCGTACAGGGCGGAGATCGTAGCGGGGGCGCTTGTGATGGCCTCGCTGGTGTTGCTCGCGCTGCCCGAATCGAGGCAGGACGCGATCGCCCGCGCCGCCAACCACGTCGTGTTGCTGCCTCTCGCCAACGCGCGGAACGTCATGGGCGGGTACGTGGGTCTTCGCGACGAGAACACGCGCCTGCGGTCCGAGCTGCAGGCGGCGCGGCTCGAGATCGGCGCCACGGAGGGGCTGCGGCTCCAGAACCGGGATCTCTCGCGGATGCTCGAGTTCCGCGAGGACCAGCCGGTCGATCTCATCCCGACCCGGGTGATCGATCGCGATTTCGGCACTCTTCCGACGACGTTCGTGATCGACGTCGGTGCCGCCGACGGCGTGGCGATCGACCAGCCGGTCGTCACGCTCGAGGGGCTGGTGGGCAAGATCGTGGACGTCGGCAATTCGGCCAGCGAGGTCATGCTGTTCTCGCATCCAGAGTTCAGCGCCAGCGCCATGCTGGTAGGGGGCGATCACCTGGAATACGGAGTCGTCCGTTCGACGCCCAGCGGCGAGGTCGAGCTGTTCCTGCCGCTGCGATCGGGCTCGACGCCGGGGGACCGTATCGTGAGCTCCGGTTACGGCGGGACGTTCCCGCGCGGTATCCCGATCGGCACCGTGGAGCACGGGCGCGAGGACCAGCGCCTCGGGCTCCAGAAGATCGACGTGGTACGTCCGGTCGTGGACCTGGGGTCGGTGGGAGCCGCCTTCGTCCTCAAGCGCGGGGTCGATCCCGGCGAATCGGTGGGCGACGTGCCGCGGCTGTTCTGGCCCGGCTTCGCCTATCCCCCGATGGCGGGGGAGGCGTTCGGAAGGCAGAGTCCCGACACCCTCGCGGCGGATAGCCTCGTCGCCGACTCCGCCGCGGTGGCGGGACAGTGAGCCTGGTCTCCCGCGGAACGCCCTGGGTGGCCCGGATGTCGCGGGGGCGCTTCGCGCTCTTCGCCGCGGTATGCGTGGTCGGCGCCCTGTTTCTGGAGCCCCTGCTGGAGATCGCCGGGGCCACTCCCGACTTCGTCCTCATTCTGGCCGTGTACGGCGCGATTCGTGCGGGAGCCATGGGGGGGGGCGCGCTCGGATTCGTCGCCGGTCTGTTCCGCGACACGCTCCTGCTCCTGCACTTCGGGCTCTACGCCCTGGGGCTGACGGTGATCGGGTACGCGGTAGGCAAGATGCGGGAGAGCCTGTATCTGGACGCCCCCGCCGCGGATCTGCTGCTCCTGTCGGGGGGCAAGCTCCTCCTCGACGTCCTGGTCCTGGGGGTGGCGGCGGGAGGGGCCTGGAAGGCCTTCGAGCTGCGATTCTTCTGGGAGTCGCCGGGCAGCATCGTGTATACGACGGTCGTGGGGGCGGTCCTTTCGCGCGTGATCGGGGGCCGCTGAGGCGCGAGAAAAGACGCTTGCAGGATAGGATGCATTCGAATACACTTGGGCATCCCCCCCGGGAAGCAGTCTAGAAAATCCAGGTTCGAGAGGGCCACGCCTGTCCGATGCCGTCGCGGTTCGACCGACACGCTATATCCCCGTTCGATCCCCTCAGTAGAAACCGTCGCGCCCGCCTGGCCCGTATCGCCCTTCTCGGCGGCCTCCTCGTCCTGATCGCCGGGTTCTTCCGGCTACAGGTCGTGCAGTACGCCGAGCACGAGGCGCGGTCGACCAGCAACCAGGTGCGCGCCATCCCGCTCGCCGCGCCGCGCGGGTTCATGTACGACCGTGACGGCCAGATCATCGCCGAGAACCTGCCCGCCTACTCGGTCTCGCTGCTTCCGACGTCCGACGACGACCTGCATCGCGACATGGAGCGGATCCGGCCGATCCTCGGGCTCGACGACTCGACCGTCACCGACCTCGAGCGCCAGTACGCGCTGGCGCCGGGCCAGCCGATCCTCCTCAACGATGACCTCGACTATCGAACGCTGTCGCTGCTGGAAGAGACGCGCAGCGAAATCCCGGGACTCCTGTTGCAGCCCAAGCCGCGGCGGGTCTACCCGCATGGCCGGGCGACCGCGCACCTGACGGGGTACGTGGCGCAGATCAACGAGTCCGAGCTCCGTGAGCGGGAGGGCGCCGGCTATTCCGCCGGCGACATCCTCGGAAAGACCGGCATCGAGAGCATGTACGAGGCGGAGCTTCGCGGCGAGAAGGGCGCGGAGTACGTCGAGGTCGACGCGCTTGGCCGGCGCATCGGCCCGTGGCCGGACCTTCCCTTCGAGGCTCCGCGTCGCGGGCGGGATCTGCACCTCACCGTCGACCTCGACCTGCAGCGGCGGGCGGCGGAGATCTTCCCCGCCGATCGGCGGGGCGCCGTGGTGGCCCTGGACCCGCGGACGGGCGACGTGCTCCTGCTGTACTCCAGTCCTTCCTACGACCCCAACGTCTTCAGCGGACAGCTCTCGAGTGAGGACTGGCGCAGTCTGATCGACGACCCGGCGCGGCCGCTTCTCGACCGGGCGATCCAGGCTCGCTACGCCCCGGGATCGGTCTTCAAGCTCGCCACCGCGGCCATGGCCATGACGCTGGGAGTCGTCAATCCCGACGAGTTCCAGGACGTTCCGTGTCGCGGGGGCTATCAGTTCGGAAGCCGATGGTTCGGCTGCCACGCGGTGCACGGCTGGGCTTCCCTTCAGGATGCCATCGTGACCTCGTGCGACACCTACTTCTACCAGGTCGGGCTCAAGCTCGGTCTCGAGGAGATCACCCGCTTCGGCCGCGCATGGGGGCTGGCCGGGAAGACCGGGATCGACTTGCCGAACGAGTCCGAGGGGACCTTCCCGGAGTCCCCCGAGTGGTATGACGAGCAATACGGGGAGGGCCGGTGGGGGTCGGGCGTGGTCCTGAATCTCTCCATCGGCCAGGGCGAGATCGCGGTCACGCCGCTCAAGATCGCGCAGTTCGTCTCGGCGATCGTGAACGGCGGTGACATCCTGCGGCCGCGCCTCCGCCAGAGCGCCGACCCGCCCGAGGTGCAGGCCACGCTGCCGCTGTCCAGCGACCAGTTCCAGATCTTGAGAGCGTCCATGAGCGGGGTGGTCAACGACTGGCGCGGAACCGCGTACACGCGCGCCCACTACATGCCGTTGCGCTACACGATCGGCGGAAAGTCCGGCACCACCGAGCACAACGCCGGCAAGCCGCATGGATGGTTCGTCGCGGTCGGTCCCATGGAAGAGCCCCAGATCGTCGTGGCGATCGTGGTCGAGGAAGGGGGGAGCGGGTCGGCCCAGAGTCCGATCGCGATCGATCTCGTACAGACGTACCTCGACGGTCGCAACGGCATCATACCCCGCGAGTCACCCCCGCCTCCACCGATCGCGCTCAGCGAATCGACGCTGTCCACGGACTGACAGGCCGTTGAAATACTATACGGGGTTCGCGCGCATGGGGCTTGCCGAGCAGATACAAGGAACGAGGAGGAAGGCGATGCAGAGCATCTCCGACGACGAGAGACGCAGTATATGCCCGGCAACCCCCATGCGCCCGGAGGGTTGCGACTCCGCGACGGCATCTGCCGCGTTGGTTCTCCTCGCCGATGACCCGTGCATCGCCGTCGTCGAACCGCCTTGCATCTACCGCCGCGGTGTCGCAACGCGAGCCTCGTATAGTTTTTCAACGGCCTGGTAGCATTGCGGCGCGAGGCCACCGAACAGAACTGGTACCTGCTGGCCCTGGCGATGGCACTGGCGACGGGAGGAGTGGCGCTCCTGTACAGCGCCAGCCAGACGGCGAGCGGCGACAACGCGCAGTACTGGCAGTTCCAGCTGATCTGGCTGTTCGCCGCCCTCGTGGCGTACGCGGTCATTGGGCTCGTGCCGATGCGCATGGTCGAGAAGATCTCGCGGCCGGTGTATGTCGCTTCGCTGTTCCTGCTCGTCCTGGTGCTCGCCTTCCCCGCGATCTCCGGGGCGCGTTCCTGGATCCGCGTGGGGTCGATCGGGTTTCAGCCCTCGGAGTTCGCGAAGATCGGCACGATTCTGGTGATCGCGCAGTGGGCGGCGCGCCTGAAGACACCGCCGAGGGGGATGACGGAGCTGGTCGTGCCGGCTGTCCTCGTCGGGCTCCCCGCGACGCTGACCCTGCTCCAGCCGGACCTCGGGACGGCCATCGTCTACGTGCTGCTCTTCGCCGCCCTCTGCTTCTGGGCCGGGACGCCGCCGCTGATCGTCTTCCTGCTCCTGTCGCCGATCGTCAGCATCCTCCTCACGTTCTCGCTGCCCCTGTGGTCGCTGTACATCCTGGCGCTCGGGGGGCTGCTCTTCGTCCTGCGGCCGGGGCGCTCGACCTGGATCTATGTGAGCGCCACCAACCTGCTCATGGGCATCGTCGCGCTTCCGCTCTGGAACCAGCTCGCCGGCTACCAGAAGCAGCGGCTGCTGATCTTCCTCCAGCCCGAGAGCGATCCTCGAGGCGCGGGGTGGAATGTGATCCAGTCCAAGGTGGCGATCGGGTCGGGGGGCTGGTTCGGCAAGGGGTTTCTCGAAGGCACGCAGAAGCGGCTGGCGTTCCTGCCCGAGCGCCACACCGACTTCATCTTCTCGGTCCTGGGGGAGGAGCTGGGCTTCATCGGAGTGCTGGTCGCGTTCGGACTGTTCGGGTTGCTGCTCCTCGAGGGTGTGCGTATCGCGGAGCGAAATCCGGACCCTTACGCGAGCACTCTCGCGTTCGGCCTCGTGGCGTTGATCGCCAGCCATCTGGCGATCAACACGGCCATGACTATCGGATTGATGCCGATCACCGGCCTGCCTCTTCCTTTTCTCTCCAAGGGCGGATCCTTCCTGGTCGTGTGCTTCACCGCCGTGGCGCTATGGCGGAAGACGTGGATCGAGAGAACGCCCGTACGTCGATGATCCGACGGTCGCCGCGGGGTGCCGGAAGACCGCGCGGCTGCTAGCGTTCCGGTAGGGTACTTGCATCCGGGAAATCACGGAGATCAGGAGGCATCGTGGCACGTGGTCTGAACAAGGCAATGTTGATCGGGAACCTCGGGGGCGATCCCGAGATCCGGCACACCCCCAGCGGCGCGACCGTCGCGAACTTCACCTTGGCGACGAGCCGCTCCTGGAACAAGGACGGCCGCCGGGAAGAGAAGACCGATTGGCACAGGATTGTCGCATGGGACAAGCTGGCGGAGATCTGCCAGCAGTATCTGAAGAAGGGAAGCAAGGTCTACATCGAGGGCCGGATCGAGACCCGCTCGTGGGACGACGCCGCCTCGGGGCAGAAGCGATACATGACGGAGATCATCGCCGACCAGATGATCATGCTGGACGGGGCTCCCGGCGGCGCGCGGCGGGCGGTCGCTCCGCAGCGCTCGGCGCAGGAGGGCGGCGTCAACGGGGGCGAGTACGAGTTCCCCGAGACCGACTACGACGACGACCTGCCGTTCTGATATGAGGGGACTTCCGATCCGCGGTCGCATGGCTTCCCTCGTCCTGACGCTCGCGCTGGGGAGCGCCGGTTCCATCCGCGCGCAGGTCGGAGCCCCCGTGCAGGCCCTCCTGGAGCCCGAGTACCTGTTGTCGGTCGGAGAGGTCGTTGACGCCGCGCGCTGGAGCAGCGCCGAGATGGTCGTGGGCGCGGCGGGCGAGACGATGGTCACCGACCGCAGCCAGACCCAGTACGACCTCGTGCACGTTCCGCGCGTCGTCGAGGGGCGGACGCTGGCGGCGGGCGACCAGGTCCAGTTCTTCCGGCTCGAGCGCCGGCTCGACGACCCCGTGACCGGCGAGCCGCTCGGAACGCTCCTACTCCCGACGGGGGTCGGCCGGGTGGAGTCGCTCGACGGCGAGACGGCCGGCGTGCGAATCACCCACGCGTTCCACGCCATCGTGGTCGGCGACCTCGTGCGGGTCGTCATGGAAATGCGTGAGGCGCCGGTGACGGGCTTCGCCGGCGGGGCCGGCGGGACGGTCGTGGCGTTCCAGGAGGAGAAGGCGATTCATCCCCCCTTCGACAAGATCTTCCTGCGGCCCGAGATCGCCGGCTCGACCGCGCCGGGGCAGGTGGTCGAGCTGTACCGCCCGGGCCCGGTGCGCGACGGCGTCCAGCTCCCCGATCTCGTCCTCGGCAGGGCGATGGTTGTGCGGGACGGCGGAGGGATCGCGGCCGCCGTCACCTACGAGCTCGAGCGGCCGGACCTGGCGCCTGGCGATCATTTCCGGACCGTGGCCGCGGGCGAGGACTGACCAGGGCCTGGACGGTTCCGGCGCGGAACTTGTATCCCCCGGGGGCGTATGCTATCCTCGGAATGATGCCCAGGACCGCCCTCCGCGCCGTGTATCTCTCCGGCACTCTGCTTCTGGTCGTCGCCGCGACCGGGCGGGGTCAGGACCGTGAGTCCAGCCTGCTGGACTGGCGACCCGCGTCGGGACCGGGCCCCACGCGCATGGAGGCCCGCGCGGCCACCGCCAGCAGTCTCCTCCTCCCCTCCGTCCAGATCCCGATCCTGACCCGCTACAATCAGTTCGAGCACGACTTCGGCGTCGATTTCGGCGTGCGGGGCCTGCTCGACGACAGGGAAGGGGACGTGCTCGAGGACCTGCGCGCGCGACTCGACGCCCGCTGGGGCGACGCGACCGTATACCAGTGGATCGAGCGGGGGCTCGCGCTGTACGCGCGGGTCCAGGCCTCGACCCAGCTCCGGCACAGGGGGTTCGACATGGAGGTCGAGATGGACGACGTGGCCGAGGGGAAGCTCGGACTGCGAGTGCAGCGGTCGCTGGAGTGACGGCGCCCGACGGCGCGCGATCCGCCTCCGTCTCCATGGTGCCCCTCGCGGGGCGCTTTTTTTTGCTCCTCGCCGGAGCGCTCGCCAGCGGCTGCCGATCGACTCCCCCGGCCGCCGGGCCGCCGGCCTCCCAACCCGCATCGCCGCCGGTCTACGCGGCCGAGCCGATCGTGCGGGTCGGCGTCGCGCTCGGAGACACGTCGCTGGCGATCGGCAGCGGGGACCGCTGGTGGATCCACGAGGCCGGCGTCAGCCGCCCGATCGCGGTGGTGGACGGGGAGCCGGGATGGCGCGTCGTGCGGCTCCCGTTCGAGACCGCTCTCCGGCTCAGGCGTCCGGACGGCTGGCTGAGCCAGCCGCACGTGGGGCCGCTGGTCGCCGCCTCGCTCGGCGGGACGCCGGTCGAAGCCGCCGGCATCGCCTACCCCGGCACGATCGAGGTGTCGCTCCGCCCCGACGGGACGCTGACCGGTGTCAACGTCGTTCCGCTGGAGACCTATCTCGAAGGCGTGGTTCCGAAAGAGCTCGGCCGGCCGGGCGGCGACGCCTGGCAGGCGCAGCTCGCCCAGGCCGTCGCGGCCCGGACCTACGCCCTCAAGCGGCTCGGCAGCCGGTCTGACCTCGGCTTCGACCTCTACGGCAGCGTCCTCGACCAGGCGTACCAGGGGCTCGCCGACCCCGCCGATTCGCTGGCCGTCCGCGCCGTGCGCTCGACGCGCGGCGAGGTCCTGCTCTACAACGGATACCTGATCGACGCGTTTTACCACTCGACGTGCGGAGGCCACACGGCGCGGGTCGAGGAGACGTTCGACTTCCCACCGGCTCCCTACCTGGTCGCGGTGAGCGACGCGCGGCCGGATGGAGGGTACTGGTGCCAGGAGTCCCGCTACTTCCGCTGGACGGCGAGCTGGACCGCCGGGGAGCTCGACGCCACGGTCCGGCGCAATCTGCCGTCCCTGGTGCCGCTGCCGCCGGAGGGAGCCGGCTCGCTCGTCGACATCGACGAGGAGGCCAGCACGCCGGAAGGGCGGGCGCTCACGATGCGCGTCACCACGACGACCGGGCGCTACGTCGTCGGGGAGGACGCGATCCGCAGGCTCTTCGCGGACTCCACCGGGAGAATCCTGTCCAGCACGCAGTTCCTGTTCCGCGCCGACCGCGTGGGCACGCGGCTCAACGGCCTGACGCTGGTGGGCGGCGGCTGGGGCCACGGAGTCGGGATGTGCCAGGTGGGAGCCATGGCCCGGGCCCGCGCGGGCTGGGAATACGAGAGGATCCTGACCGCCTATTATCCGGGCACGGAAGTGCGCGGTCTGTATTGAGCGTCGCGACTCCAGCGACACGCGTGCCCGTCCCTGCACGCTGGGCGATCCCGCTTCTCGCGCTCACCTGCGCGCTCCCCCGACCCTACCAGACGCCACCGGACGCGGGCGTGACCACGGTCCCGATCCGCGACTCCTACGCCCGCGCACGGATCGACATGGTCGCGGCCGTGAACGCCGACCGGGCGCGCCGGGGGCTCCCGCCGGTAGTCCTCGACTCGCTGGCGACCATCGTGGCCCAGGGGCACGCCATGGAAATGGCGGCCGGCGGCTGGCTCAGCCACTTCAACGCGGCCGGCCTCGCGCCCTACGAACGCTACGCCGCGGCGGGCGGCACCGGGCACGTCCTCGAGAACGTCTTCCGCTCCCAGGAACGGTCGCGGACGGGGTGGCCCGCGGAGGTTCTCTGGGAGCGATTCGACATCCGGGAGGCGCAGGCGTGGCTGATGTCGTCGGAGGGCCACCGGAACACGATCCTCGATCCCCATCACGCGCGGATCGGCGTGGGGATCGCGCTCGACCCGCGTCGCGGATCCGTGTACGTGGTGCAGGAGTTCGTGACCGCGGCGGCCACGATCGAGCCGCCCGGCCGCGTGCTCCCGGGCCAGGAGGCGGCGCTATCGGGACGCATGCGGACCGAGGGCGCGCGACCTCTGATGCTGGTCCTGACGCGCGAGCCCGTCGTCCGCGACTGGGTCGCCAACGGCGAGCGGCCCCCAGGAGGGTCCTACGCGGACGGGGGATCGGACGCGGTCGTCATCCCACCGTGGGCGATCCGGTGGAACCCCGACGACCGCTCGTTCGGGCTGAGCCTCAGGATCGGCCGGGGGCTGGACGAAGCCCGCTGGTACGGCGTTCTCTACGCGGCGCCGGAGCACGCGGTCCAGCGTGCCCTGTCGGAGCGGGCGGCCAATACCGGGAGCGGCTGGCCGGCGGCCGCGTTCGTGGTCGAAGTCCTCTAGCGGGCGTAACTTCAAGAGATGTTCGAGCGCCGCAAGACACGTCCGATCCGGGTGGGATCCGTCACCGTCGGCGGTGACGCTCCGATCTCCGTGCAGTCGATGACGACCACGAAGACGGCCGACGTGTACCCCACACTGCAGCAGATCCGGAACCTCGAGATCGCGGGCTGCGACATCGTGCGGGTCACGGTCCCGGACGAGGCCAGCGCCGAGGCGCTGCCCGAGATCAAGGCCGGCATCTCGATCCCGCTCGTGGCGGACATCCACTTCAATTATCGCATCGCCCTCCTCGCGCTCGACGCCGGCGTGGACAAGCTCCGCATCAATCCCGGCAACATCGGGGGCGAGAAGCGGGTCCGGGCCGTCGTCGAGAAGGCGCGGGAGAAAGGCGTGCCCATCCGCATCGGCGTCAACAGCGGATCCCTGGAGCAGGACATCCTCGAGAAGGACGGCGAGCCGACGGCGCGCGGCATGGTGGAATCCGCGATCCGGCATTGCGAGATCCTGGAGCGCATGGACTTCCAGGAGATCATCGTGTCGCTGAAGTCCAGCAACGTTCCGCGGATGATCGAGGCCTACACCCGCTTCGCCGACCTGCGCGACTACCCGCTCCACCTCGGCGTCACAGAGGCGGGGCCGGTCGAGGCCGGGACGATCAAGTCGTGCGCCGGCCTCGGGACCCTTCTTTCGGAAGGGATCGGGGACACGATCCGGATCTCGCTCGCGGACGAC